>JAKSCY010000408.1 GCA_022360355.1 Chlorobiales bacterium | reverse complement strand
GGCAGAAAAGCACCATCCGCCTTTCGATGATCATCACCTTCATTGTCGGTACGGCAGCCGTGATTCTCGCCGCGCGGTTCACCACGGTACTCAATGCAATCCTGTATACCTATTCCTTTATGGTGTCCGGGCTCTTTGTCCCCACGATTGGTGCATATTTCTGGCCTAAGGGGTCATCAACAGGTGCCCTTTCAGCCATGATTGGGGGCGGCGCGTTGACGGTTCTTCTAATGACTGGTGTTATCAGCCTGCCTGATTATTTAACGGCAATGAAACTGGATGCCACATTCTACGGTATTGTTGTCTCGGCGCTGCTCTATATCACGCTTTCACTGTTTGTCCCCGACAGGCAAAAAACAAGAATCGCAGTTGAGCCATGAAGGATGACAGCATAGAGCCGTACAAAGGATCGACCATACAGCACGGTCCGAAAAGCAACAGGGTCTACCTGATGAAGATTGGGGACTCAGATCCTGACGAGCTTGCTATCAGCCTGAAACAGCTTGCCGAAGAGAGGGGATACACGAAAATAGTTGCAAAAGTACCTGCCTCGTCAGCCACCGGTTTTCTACAGCAACGCTATGTGAAAGAGGCGGATATCCCGGGCTACTACAACGGTCGTGAAGCTGTCCTGTTTTTGTGCTTGTATACCGATCCTGAAAGGCAAAAGCTCCAAAATACCGACAAGATAAGCCATAACATCATGCTTGCCGAAAACATGCGTGACAAACCTCATCCGTCCCTGCCGGAAGGGTTTCGCTTGATTGCCTGTAGGCCGGAACACGCGGATGCTATGAGCAGGCTGTATAAGACGGTTTTCCCTTCATATCCATTTCCCATCGATGATACGGTCTATATCCTCAAAACCATGGAAACCAGCATCTTCTATGTAGGTGCGGTGCACGATGAGGCTTTCGCAGCCTTCGCTTCAGCTGAAATGGATGTGGAGCATGCCAATGTTGAGATGACTGATTTTGCAACCTTGCCTGAATGGCGGGGACGAAGTCTGGCGATACTCTTGCTGGAAAAGATGGAACAGACAATGAAGAATCGGGGAATTAAAACCGCCTATACTATTGCACGTGCTGTCTCACCCGGTATGAACATTACTTTTGCCCGTGCAGGGTATACCTTTAGTGGTACCCTGATCAACAACACCAATATATCCGGTAGTATCGAATCCATGAACATCTGGTACAAGCGCCTCTGAGTAACAACAGTTCCTAAGGTCTATAAGCTGGC
>JAKSCY010000206.1 GCA_022360355.1 Chlorobiales bacterium | reverse complement strand
CCCGAGCGGGGGTTGTATTCCGGAATCGCTTTTCGATACACCGATAGAATATGAGGCGCTCAATGCAACGGGGGCCATCATGGGTTCGGGCGGCATGGTTGTCATGGACACCAAATCCTGTATGGTTGATATCGCCCGTTACTTCCTCGAGTTTACCCAGATTGAATCGTGCGGCAAGTGTACGTTCTGCAGGGTAGGAACCCTGCGCATGAAGGAGCTCCTGACCAGGATCTGCGACGGCGAAGGAACGATGGAAGACATCGATACGTTAGAAGAACTTGCCCACCAGGTAAGAGCGTCCAGTCTCTGCGGTCTCGGACAGACTGCTCCAAATCCGGTTCTGACGACACTGAGGTATTTCAGGGATGAATATGTTGCCCATGTGGAAGAGAAACGATGTCCGGCCGGAGTCTGCAAAGGTCTCATAACCCATACCATCATGCCGGAATCCTGTACCGGCTGTTCGATCTGTGAGCGGTACTGCCCGGTGGATGCGATCACGGGTGTGATTAAAAAACCCGAAAGCTGGGTTATTGACAAGGAGCTTTGTATTAACTGCGGTATGTGTGTCGAGGTCTGCAACTCCGATGCTATACGTGTTGAATGATAATTTGAAACGACCAATCGAGGTGATTAAACATGAGTGATATCGTTACCATTATCCTTAATGATAAAGAAGTTCAGGTGCTTGCAGGAGCTACGATACGTGAAGTTGCCGAGGCCAACGGTATACACATTCCGACCTTTTGTTATGATGACCGTTTGAAGCCGTACGCATCGTGTTTTCTCTGCGTGGTGGAAGTCGAAAAGGCCAAGGGCCTGCTTCCTGCCTGCAGCACCCAGGTTACACCCGGTATGGTAATCCGGACAGACAGTGAAAAAGTCCGCATCGCAAGGAAAATGGCGCTTGAACTGCTGCTTTCGGACCATGCAGGGGACTGTATAGCACCATGTGAAACCACCTGTCCGGCACATATCGATATTCAGGGATACATAGCGCACATTTCGAACGGTAACCCGGAAGCGGCGGTACGGCTCATAAAGAAATCAAATCCCCTGCCGGTGGTTTGCGGCAGGATATGTCCCCACCCCTGTGAGTCGCAATGCCGGAGAGGCCTGGTTGACGAGCCGGTATCCATCAACCCGCTCAAGCGCTTTGCTTCCGAATACGAGTTGCAGAAAGGGGCTTATCTGCCCGAGACAGCGCCGGATTCGGGAAAACGGGTCGCGATTGTCGGCGGCGGGCCCGCCGGGCTGAGCGCAGCTTACTACCTTCGCCAGATGGGACACGCGGTGGTTATTTTCGAAGCGTTGCCGGAACTGGGTGGCATGGTGCGCTACGGTATACCCAGGTTCAGGCTGCCGTGGGATCTCCTCGACAACGAAATCCAGGCAATTCTCGACCTTGGCGTCGAGGTACGGACCGGAAAAAAACTGGGGGAAGATTTTTCGATCGACAGCCTCAAAAAGGATGGTTTCGATGCGGTTCTGCTGGCGATCGGCGCTCATCTGGCAAAGCCGATGAGAGTTGAGAATGACGATGCAGAGGGCGTGATAGGCGGCATTGATTTTCTGCGGAAAGTTGTGCTCGCAGAGCAAGTCGATGTCGGAAAGAACGTCGCTGTTATCGGCGGCGGTGACACGGCGATGGATTGCGCACGTGTTGCGCGCCGTCTCGGAGCGGATGTCACTCTCCTCTACAGGCGTACCCAGGCTGAAATGCCGGCATTGCCGATGGAGCAGGATGAAACCATGGAAGAGGGGGTTGAATTCCGTTTCCTTACAGCACCGACCGAAGTGGTCGTCGATGAAAAGGGACGGGCAACGCATCTTCGGGTTATCTCGATGAAGCTGGGCGACCCCGACGAGTCGGGCCGGCGGCGCCCGGTTCCGGTCGAAGGGTCTGAAGAAGATCTG
>JAKSCY010000549.1 GCA_022360355.1 Chlorobiales bacterium | reverse complement strand
GGTTCAAGTCCTTCCAGAAAAGCAGCCCTGACCAGCCAGAGATAAAGCCTTGCGTGATGATGCCGATAATGTTCGAAATGATAAAGTAGAACGATAGACCTGTGGCAAAGTTCAGACTGAAAAAACCAAACATCAGCGGCATCATCAGCGTCATGCTCTGACCCATGCCACCTGCTTGACTATCCGTGCTTGCGGTCGTAGTCATCATTTTGGACTGGAGGTAGGACGTGAATGCCACGAGGACGGGCAATGCATAGGTCAACCCTCCGAGATGCTGCGGCGTGAGGGCGAGATCCATCCCCAGGAAGTATCGGTTGAGCGGGACCGCTGACCAGAGCGCACTCAGGAACGGATAGATGTTTGCAGACAGGCCCAGCAACTGTAGAGGCTGGTAGCCCAGAGCCTGGATGATTGATTGGTACAGACCGATCCAGATAGGAAATTGGACCAACATGGGTAGGCAGCCACCCATTGGGTTGACACCCGCCTCCCGGTAGAGCTTCATCTGCTCCTGGGAGAGCTTTTCCTTGTTTTTGCCATACTTTTTCTGCAACTCTTGCAAACGGGGCTGGAGTTCCTGCATCTTTTTTGCTGAGCGTTGTTGGGGCAGCATCAGCGGGGTCATCAAGACCCGGACGACGACAGTAAAGACGATAATGGCAAGCCAAAACTGATCGAACAGTACGCTATACAGCCCCAGCAACGCATTCAGCATGGGTTGGAGTATGAAGACGGTCCAGATATCCGTAATGCCCAATGAAACCTCCTAAAGTTCCACCAATCGTCGTGCCGACCGGATGCGCCACTAACGTTGTGAAGCCCAGCCTTGACCCATCAGCCTGCCGAGCTGCCTATCTGCCCTCTGGCGGCGTAAACGTCCAGCCTGGAACACCCGTCTCCGCATTCAGGCTTTGTACCTGGCCATTCATCAAGACGCTGTACACAGTACCCTCGCCAAGGACGGGCGTGGTCAGTATCTCTGCATTCGGCGTACCACTGGGCCAATACCATTGCCGCTGTGCGTTCTGCACGGCGATCACCCGGCCTGACTGGGCAGCTATGACGACAGATTCCCCCACCTGAATCGGGTCGGCCCTCAGCGTGTCGTCGTTGCCGGCCAGATCAGCGCTGTCGTAAGGGTAGGGTGAGATCACGGTGCCGTTGGCG
>JAKSCY010000716.1 GCA_022360355.1 Chlorobiales bacterium | reverse complement strand
GCCGAAACCAGACCATTCGCTCTGCCTTCTTTGACAAGACGTGCAGCGACTCTGATTGATGAATCCCTTTTGGATCTCATGGCATCGAGGGTGGTCTCTTCCATCAGGATATACTCGGAAGCATGGACAATTTCAATCGGCAAGCTGTCGGCGGCGTGTTTATCGAGTTCCGCTTTCACTTTGTCCGTGTCGCCGACAAGTAAAATACCGATACCAAGTTCTCGCGCTGCAAGTACGGCACCCTCAACTGCATAAGCCGGTGCGTAATCTCCACCCATGGCATCTAAAGCGATATACACTCAGTGCTCCCCATGTTTAACGAGTTTCGTATGATAGCCCAATGCTATTATCCGACTGGAAATTATGATTGCTTTTGCAACTGCGATGCTTATTCACAATGCAAAACGAATGAAAAGAACGCACGCCAAATCGCGATAAATTGGTTCGATGTATAGTATGGATCACTTTGAGCCCTGCGGCTTATTCTTCTTCGATTTCCAGAACTGCCTTACCGTTATAATATCCACAACTGGGGCAGGCACGGTGCGGTAACTTCTGTTCCTGGCATTCCGGACAGACGGACAGTCCGGCAGGAGTGAGTGCATCGTGACTTCTACGCCTGTTTCGTCGGCCCTTCGAAGCCTTTCTTTTTGGTAGTGCCATTGTTTAACTCTCTTTCCGTTCTGAATGTTTGCACAGATTATTATTGCGACTCGTTCTTCTTCAACAATCGCTCTTTAATATCTTTCAAAACAACTAACCGTTCATCAATTTCGTCGCCGACTTCCTTGGAATCAGAATCGCCAACGAGATCTCCTGAACAGTCATCAGAACAAATCAGTTTCATCGGTAACGCCAGGATTACCTGTTCATCAATAACCTGGCGGAGATCGATGCTATCAATATAAGCAGCCACATTCAAATCATTTTTATCAAGTTCGACTTCTTCCTTAACTGCCATAACATCACGTGGAACAAATACCAGATCGATCTCTTCCGATACTTCATTATCAAATATGCTCAAACAACGAGAGCAATTACATTTCAAATTCGCTTTGAACGATCCGGTTAATCTGAATTTTTCCCCTTTGCTTGTGAGATAAAAATCAATAGCGACCGGTTCAGCATACGCCACATCTTCCAATGGCCGTCGACCTTCTCCCATTGGAAGGTCCCTGGTTATCCGTAACGATTTATTTATCAAGTTGTTAAGTTCAATAATCATCGTTCTTAACTCGAATAGTGCGTGAGATTAGCATGACGGGTTTTTTAATGTCAAGATAACTCTCATGCGTCTTTGAATGTTATCCGAGCACCCGGCGCTCCGGTGAAAATCACACCTTCTGTGGCATCCGATTTTGCCAACTAAAATGGTGAGATATCTTTAATCTTCCCTGCCCAAATGAATTAATCTGCATTATTATCGGTCGGTCTTGACCATCTTGCAGTTATCGCTTTAAAGTCTCATTTTCATATCCGTTTCGGTAGAATAGTAACATGAGCATTCGATCAATTCAGCGCATTCGCGAAAATATCCTTGTTCTTCAGGAAAAATCCTGGCGCGTTAACATGACTGCGGTGAAAACGCACGACGGTGTTGTCATAGTGGATTCTTTTCCATCTCCTTTCGATGCACACATCGCACGAGAGACAATCTTTGAAGAATTCAATAAAGAAGTTACACTGGTCATAAATACACATCACCATTACGATCATGTGCTTGGTAACCAGGTATTTGACAAAGCT
>JAKSCY010000629.1 GCA_022360355.1 Chlorobiales bacterium | reverse complement strand
TTCCGTCTGCCATCGAGCACACCGTAAATAAAAACCTTCTGCTCATGCATTCGATAAATAATCTTGTAAGGCTTGAAATGAATTTCCCGATACTCCCTCACATGTATTCTCTCTAGTTCAGGAGGACAGTGACCTCGATCAGGGAAACGTTCAAGGCTCAAACACGTTTCTTGTAAACCGTCAAAAAGCCTGTTGGCACTTTCAGAGGAATCGTGATTTGCAACATATCTCCAGATATCCAGAAGGTCACCTTCAGCATCAGCACTCAGAAAAACTTCATATTTCATGAGCCCTGCTGTGCTTTTATCTGTTTCCTGAGCAGATCAAAAGACTCACTAACTGGCCTGTATTTTCCTTGCTCTATTGACTTTGAACTTTGTGCCAGCATTTTCAGTAAAGCCAGACTTTCCTGCGTTTGTTCATAAATGCGGACATCTTGCAGAATAACCTTGGCTTCCCCATGATGAGTAATAATCATGGTTTCTCTGTTGTCGGAAACATCTCTGATAACTTCCGAAGCATGTGCTTTGAGATAACTTATTGGCTTTATTGAATCACTGTATTTCATATAGCCTCTCCCTTTTTAGACCAAAATAATAACTTTATTACGGTCAAAAAAACAACATCTGTTTGCTAACAATTTCCTGTCCCTTCCACGGCCAGGTAAACCGAAATGCTTTCTTCAAGCTCGGTAAGGCTCGATATGGTGAGCGTCGGCTCTATTCCCCATGGGTCGAAGATCGCTTCGGGAGAACGTTTGACCCAGACCGCCCGCATCCCTGCCGATACGGCACCGATCACATCGAACGGATTGCTTGAAATGAGCCACGCACTACTACTGCCCGTTGTTCCGGACTTTCTGAGGAAATGGCTGTACACTGCCGGATTCGGCTTAAACGATTTCAAATCATCCACGCTGACAACATCGAGAAAATGTTCTCTGATACCCGCTGCCGCAAGCAATGCCTCGACAGCTTCAGCACTGCCGTTGGAAAAGGCGAACATACGGAACCCTGATGCATCGAGAGCTCTCAGGCTCCCTTCAACGTCATCGAAAGCCGGAAGCGTACGGTAACGTTCAAACAGATCATCTTTCTGCTTCACAGTAAAAGGAACCCTGCAATAAGTACAGGCGTAATCGAGGGCATTGCGGGTACACACCGCAAACGTTTCATAGTTCTGCATCAACCCTCTGCGGAACGAGTATTCGAGCTGCTTCTGCCGCCAGATCCGGGAAAACTCTTCGGCCTTCTCACCGGCTGTTTCCCGGAGTCTGGAAACCAGACCGTGCGTATCGATCAGTGTTCCATAAACGTCAAACGCGAGCGTAGGTTTCATCAGGCAATTTTCTTCAAAGGTTATTGTTCCAGATATTCGGACTCACGGGGATACTTTGCGTAGGCGGTCTTATGTTTTTTGAAACCCAGCTTGCTATAGAAACCTTCGTTACCGAATGTCGAGGTCAGGTAGACAAGCAGATGTTCGTTGCCTCTCAGTAGAGCCTCCATAATACCTTTTCCAATCCCCTGTTTCCGACATGCCTGAAAAACACCAACGTCATAAATTGTTCCGTAGCACAAGCCATCCGACAACAGCCTCCCGGCTCCGACCAGTTTTCCCTTTTTCCATGCGGTCACAACCTTGTAGCTGCTCTGAAAAGCTTGCCGGATTTTTTCAAGGTCTCTCTTCTTCCCGAATTGCGCAACAAGTCCAATCTCTTCATAGAGATCACCCAACGCCTCCCAGTCAATGGGGTCGGTTCCTGTTTTGTATTGGACCATACCAATCATTTATTTTTAGCCGGTTTTAATCGCTCCATACGCAGCAAAACATGCATTTTTATGCAACAACTCCACATGGCTGAACCCTACTTGACGAAGAAGATCCAACTGATAGAGAACCGATCGTGGAGTATCCTCCCTCTCAATATCCGCAAAAACCTTGTCCTTATACTCCTCACCCCCGGCAGCATAAAGGTAGCAACCATAGCGTTCCCACATAAGCTCTTGAATCGGCCCTGTTTCATGAAAAACGAGATCGGTAATCCAGACACTGCCCCCGGGTGCTGCCAACCTGAAAATTTTTCTGAAAGCTGCCTCCCAGTCATCATCATCCCGCAAATGATGCAGAACGGCTGTAGCAAGAATCACATCGTAGC
>JAKSCY010000328.1 GCA_022360355.1 Chlorobiales bacterium | reverse complement strand
GCGCTACAAGCCCCAGGCGCTGGTCGTCCAGGAGTACCTCAAAGACGTGGGAGTTGATGCCCAGGTCGAGGAGGTCGACTTTAACATCTACTGGTCAGAGTACCAGACGGCCGATAATCCAAACTGGTGGATCGCCGGCTCTGGCTGGTTCAACCTTTTGTTCCACCCCCAGACCGAGCTGGAGTGGAACTACTACAGTGAGGGGAGCAACACCGTCACCGATGGCTTCAAGGTCGAAGAGCTGGATGAGTTGATCCTAGAGGCGCCCACCATCTTTGATCCTGACGAGCGCAAGGAGATTTACTCGCGGATCCAGGAGATCATCGACGAGGAAGCCCTGGTACTCTTCTGGACCAGGGACGATACCCTGGCGGGTTTCGACAAGGACCTGGTACTGCCCGACTTCACCTCGCTCAACGACATGTTCACCTCTTTGCCCGAGTGGTATTGGTCCGCACCGCAGTAGCCTGAATGTACCGGGCAACGCCTGGCAGGCGTTGCCCGGTACATTCCTGTCTGGAGACCGAGGAACGCGCCAATGCGTCAATACCTCATCCGTCGCCTCTTGCAGATCATCCCATTGGTCATAGGCATCTCTTTTGTGTCCTTTGTGCTGGTTGTGTCAGCGCCGGGGGATCCCGTCGCCACCATGTTCTCGCCCGATGTGGTGGCAAACATCGACACGGAGGCGCTGCGCGAGAAACTGGGCCTGAATCAGCCTATCCCCGTACAATACGCAAAGATGATGTGGCAGTTCGTCAATGGTGAACTCAACTCCTTTGCCGAGCGGCGCCCCACCACAGAGATGGTCGCAGAGCGCTTGCCGACGACGGTGCTCTTTGCTTCCCTGGCCATGGGCTTGGCCCTGCTGGTCGGCGTTCCCATCGCCGTCATCTCGGCTTTACGCCCCTATTCCATCGTGGACGACGTCTCGGTCACGCTTTCGATGGTTGGCCTATCGTTGCCGCAGTTCTGGTTTGCATTGATCCTGATACTGATCTTTGCCGAGCGGCTGCAGTGGCTGCCGGCAACCGGTCTGCGCCCCATCGATGCATCCGGCTACAACCTGAGGGAGATGTTCCCTTACCTGATCTTGCCCACCATAGTCCTGTCTTTGGGGGTCCTGCCGGCTGTGGTGAGATATTGCCGGTCGAGCATGATGGAGGTCATGAGGCAGGACTAT
>JAKSCY010000490.1 GCA_022360355.1 Chlorobiales bacterium | reverse complement strand
AGTATTATTATACCGATCAGAATTGTCCGTTAACCTGGGAGCCCAGTGGTTTTGATTTTCTTTCTCCCTGTTTGGAGGAAGCAGATTTGATGAGAAGAGTATTACCAAAAGAAGAGTTTAAAGTTTGGCTGAGCAAATTTTTGCCGGCTATGACAAAGCCTGATTTTGCGTTAGCCCCAGCCGTAGTTTCGGATCGTTCCGATGGTAAATTGGTTCATCTGGATGGGTTGAACTTTAGCCGTGCGTGGTGTTTGCATGGCATTGCCAATGATTTTCCGGAATATGCGTATTTAAAAACCATTGCCAATGAACACATCAACAGTTCATTGCATAATGTGGCCGGCGATTCTTATGAAGGTAGCCATTGGTTAGCTTCCTTTGCTTTATATGCGCTGGATTCGATGGAATAATATGCTAAAAAGCTACAAATTGCGAGCATCAAATTTCAATATTCAATGAACAATTTTTTAAGTTTTTATAGTTGGATTTTGGATTTTTATTCATTGGTGCTTGTTTGAAATTTGGATTTTGATACTTGGAATTTCATCAAGCAAAAAAAATTCTCCACAGAATAACTCATTAAGAGATAAGTAAAGCTTTTTCCTTGCGATCTGCTTACTTAACCCAAACCGTTTTGATATTTACAAATTCTTTCAGCCCGTGAATACCCAGTTCGCGGCCATAGCCTGATTCTTTGATGCCGCCAAAGGGTAATCGTGGATCCGATTTGGTCATGCCGTTGATAAATACGGCTCCGGCTTCAATGTGTCCAGCTATTTTTTGTGCAAGAACCAAATCTTCGGTCCAGATACTGGCACCCAAACCCATACCTGAGTCATTGGCAATTTGAACAGCTTCTTCGGCATCTTTTGCTTTAATCACAACCGATACCGGGCCAAAGGTTTCTTCGGAATAGAGCGGCATTTCTTTAGTTACATTTGTAATTACTGTAGGCTCAAAAAATAAATCATTCTGATTCAATCTTTTACCACCACAGATAATTTTTGCACCCATCTTTACCGATTTATCGATTTGGGATTCGATATTTTCCAGAAGATCCGCTCTGGCCATAGGACCCATAGTTGTTTCTTCCAATAAAGGGTCACTTAAGATCATATTTTCCAAAATGTTTTTTTGTTCTTCGATAAATTGATCAAAAATGCTCTCTTCAACAATAAATCGCTTTGCGGAAATACAAACCTGACCGGCATTCATCATACGGGACGTTGAACCTGTTTTACATGCTTGCTTCAGATCGGCATCTCTTAAAACGATATAGGGATCTGACCCTCCCAGTTCCATTACTGATTTTTTCATGTATTTCCCGGCTTGTGAAGCGACAATACTACCGGCCCGGTAACTTCCCGTTAGTGTTACTCCACAGACTGAAGGATGGGCAATGACCTGTTCGGAAAGCGCTACCGGAATGATTAAACTCGT
>JAKSCY010000184.1 GCA_022360355.1 Chlorobiales bacterium | reverse complement strand
TCGAGTTTCACTACCGGAAGGGTTTTGAAGGGCTTTACTTCAGGCAACGGGAATTTCTATGTCAATCCTATTGCGATCAATGGGGATTATCTGTATGTCGGCACCTCCGCCTTTACAACGATTTCCGAAGAGAACGTAAGGAATTATTTTTTCAAACTGGATAAAGATCTCAATGAAGAGTGGAAGTATGACCTCGGAACCAATGAGGTTGTCGGCGGTGCCACCTTTGACAGCTCCGGCAATATTTACTTTCCCGTCATCGACAGAGTGACGAACGAGCTGGAAGTGAAACTTTACCTCTATTCTCTCGACGACGGGGGAAATAAAAACTGGGAATTCGATTTGGGAAAATGCATAAAAGCGCCTCCCTGGTGTCCCTACAATCCCTCTGTCGGATCGGACGATACGGTGTATATAAACGGTTATTCGGGAATCAGTTATATTTATGCTGTCAATCCCAATGGGACGGAAAAATGGTCTTACACCGATGATTCGCTCTCGATCTTCCAGGTGACCCACCCCGTTGCCATCGACTCGGCGGGACAAATCTATTTTGCCGCAAATTCCCATGGAGCGGAGGATGGCGGTTTCGCCTATTGTATTGAGGACAACGGGACCAACGCCGCTCTGGTCTGGAGGAGCCTTCGGATTGCCTCTCAGGAAGGAGGAACGGAATTTTCCTCAGCCCTGGCATTCAATTCCGACCAGAGCACCGTTTATGTTATCAACAGAGACACCTTGTTCGCTTTCGATACTTCTGACGGCAGTTTGAGGTGGCAATTCGGCACTCCCTTAATCACAGGGGATGATGTTTACATTCGGAGCGGAGCCGCCGTCGATGAAAACGACGTATTGTATTTCGGCACAAAGACTTTTTCCAATACTCAGAGCGTCTATTACGCCCTGAAAGACAACGGTGCCAGTTCTACCATTCTGTGGGAAAGGGATGATTTGAATTCGGACTTTTACAATGTGTCCATGGTGGGGAACAACAATGTTCTCTATGTCGGTTCGGAAAACAGCGGACTTCATGCCCTGGACAGAACAACGGGCGATAGTTTGTGGTCTTGCACCGTTCCCTACGGCGCCGATATCGTTCACTCCCCCGGTGTTTTA
>JAKSCY010000419.1 GCA_022360355.1 Chlorobiales bacterium | reverse complement strand
TTAAGTCCCTGTTCCAATCATGTTCGTATCAATCACATCGATGGCATAATCCCCGATTTTTGTAATGGCATTAGCGCGCTGAGGTTGACGCGAATGCGCCGTCGACGTGAATAACGCAAAAATCAGCACTGTATCGAAGCAGAACACCAATACTCATGAATAATGAAAGCCACAAGTACATCACCGCTTGCAGAAATTAAGAACTGCTGTACACAAGTTCCCCCGGGCCTCAGCGCACACCCGGGGGAAGTAATAACGGTTAAAGAGGTAAACCGTGAATCAGAAGAGCAACCTCACGCCAACCTGGAAGAACCGTGCCGGCACTACCTCGCTCGCCACACGGAAATTCGGGTTGGTGACGTCGTTCGAAAGCATGTCGGTAACGGCATCATCGTTGAACACGTTGAAGGCATCCAGGATGAGGCCGATACGATAACGATCCATCACGACAAAGGCTTTCTCGAGACGAATGTCGACATTCATCTGATTGTCAAGACGTTCGCTCCCGTCGGTTTCCACCGCGAGGAATTGAACACCATTGACAGTGATGTATGTCGGCAACGCATAGCCACTGCTCCAGGTGAAAGCGGGGCTGACGTAGACATCAAAAGGAGCAATGTATGTTCCGGACACTTTGAAAACATGTGGTCTTTCAAGGGTTGAACGTCCGCCGGTATTAATCCATTCGTTAGGATCGGAATACCCTCTGAACCCCTGGATCACTCCATAGCCGGATCCGATATTGGCAGAGTTTCTGCTGTAAACGTAGTTGGCCTTCAGGCTCCAGTTGTCTGACATGCGCTTGTTGATCTCCGTCACGAATCCGTAGAATTTGCGGAAGGGTGCTTCAGCAACGCCGACATCGCCTTCCTTGACGGTTCCATAAAACTCCCTGGCTCCTGATGAGAAGTTCGGGAAATAGGTTCCGCTGAAGGTGCCATTGGGGGTTGTGAGATTGTACTGCTCCGTATCCCAGGTGGCATCAGGGGAGATTGTTCCCATGAGGTGATGGTCCTTCTTGTAAATGAAGGTAGCGGATGCCGAAAGCTGCGGCATCAGTTCGCGCTCGATTCCCAGAGTCACGCCTTCGGTATACATGTTGATGATATCATCCTTGACGAAGAAGTTGCCGGTGCTGCCACCGGATACATCTATCAACACCCACTCTTCAGCATGGCCATAGAGCTGGCCTTCCCAGTAATAATATGGGCTGACTTCGCCGGTGAGAGGCTCCGTGTTACCGCTGGTGACACCTTCGTAGTAACGGCCGGCAAAAGCGCGCAGGACTGTCTTGCCGTCGCCGCCGATATCATAGGCAACGCCGACACGGTAGGCCGGATCGTTGAAACGCAGGAAGGTATCTTCTCCTGCCAAGGCGATATCCGGATCCTCGGCTCGCAGTCCGGTGCTGTCATAGCGGAAACCGTAGTTGATCGTCAGTTTGTTGTTTACGCTCCAGCTATCC
>JAKSCY010000718.1 GCA_022360355.1 Chlorobiales bacterium | reverse complement strand
TGTCAGATTTCAAACGAGCGGGAGAAAAGCGCCATGGAGGCCGAACGCGAGTCTGTAAAGTTAAAGCAGGTCGAGTATATGGCTGCGCATGTCGGCAAAGTGTATTCAGGTATCATATCCGGGGCTACAGAGTTTGGCATTTATGTACGCCTTGAAGAGTTTGCAATCGAAGGTCTTGTGCATATGAGGAACCTGACGGACGATTACTATGAGTATGATGAATCGACCTATTCCCTTATCGGCAAACGCAGAAAAAGAAGGCTGCAGATCGGCAACCGGACCAAGGTGAAAATCCTGAAGGTGGACATGCAACGCCGGACGATTGATCTGCAACTGGCATAGCTCAAGTCAAAAGGTAAAGGTCAAAAGTCAAAAACAAAGGGCCAATAATGGTTGCTGCGTTTTTGCCTTTTTTAATCGATCTTCAGCGGCTTGCTTGTCCCCAGTGGCGTCGGGAAGAAGAAAACCAGGAGATAAGAAGATATCGTCATGGTTAGAATCGCGACAAGCTGTATGAGTTGCGAGTCAGCCGCGCTTATCATGCCGCTCTCGGCTGCAAGAACGGCTATGATAAGGGAAAACTCGCTGTTTTGCCCCAGGCGGAACCCCATTTCCCTGCTGAACTTCGTTGTTTCTCTGGTGAGCTGGAAGGCAATCCGGTAGACAAGGGGCTTGAGCAGGAGCAGGACAGCGGAAAGCAGCAGCGCGGGCCAGACAATGGTTTGCATGAGAGCGAAGTCCATTTTTGCACCGAGTGTGAAAAAGAAAAGCACCAGAAAAAAGTCCCGGAAAAATTTCAGGTTTTCGGCAAGATAGTTTGACAGAGGTCCGCTTGCCAGAGCAACTCCGGCAATAAAAGCGCCGATTTCGTGGCTCATTCCAATTTTTTCAGAGAGCAAGGCAAGGCTGAAACACCAGGCGAGCGCTACCAGGTTGAGCAGCTCATTGTAACGCTGAACCTGCATGATAATTTTTCTGATGACGAAGCGTTCGGCAAAAATGGCAACTGCTGTGAGAACAACTCCGATAAGTATACTGGTAATCCAGCCGATCACTGAAGAGCTGCTTCCTCCATTGATGAAGGCTATGGCCAGAACGGCGAAAATATCCTGCATGATCAGTACGGCTATCGCAACCGCGCCCATGTGTTTCTGGTGCAAGGTAATGGTCGGCATGAGCTTGATGACCAGGATCGTGCTGGAAAACATCATGGCGACACCGGTAATGACCGATTCAAGAACAGATGCCCCGAAAGCATAAAGGATACTGCCGGTAACGAGCGCGAACAGGCCGCTGGTCAGAAGAGTCAGAGGGAAGGTTTTGCTGAAAAGTTCAAGCAGCCTTCTCGGATGCAGAGAGAGGCCAGCAAGGAAAAGCAGGAGCGTGATGCCGATGTTGGAGGCTTCATTGATAAACTCGATTTCAGTGACGAGCTTCAGTCCCCATGGCCCGAGCAGGACTCCTGCAACAATATACGAGATAATGATTGGCTGACGCGTCAGAAGGGAAATCCATCCCAGTATCGTTGATACGATCACTACCAGTGCTATGTCCAGAAATACTGCGTTCTCCATGAATGCGTCAGGTATTGAGATCAGGGGTGAAAATCACCCTGTGACTTTATATAATTATCGACATTAAACTTACGTACGCACCCATTATAGTTCATATACCTTATTTTGCCAAAAACCGGACGTTCGAACCATGGCCTGTCATGAACTCCGCCTATTGACCACGCTACTCCGGTAAAGCCGTTCGGATCTCTTCCGTCAAGAGAGTATTTGTCGTTAAGGTAAAGAGCAAGAGCAAAAGCTGTTTCCGGATCCGGTGTCCACTCCAGTATTTTTTTTGCCCAATACATGCGGAGATAGCCGTGCATTTTTCCTGTTTTTCTTAGCTCTGTCTGCGCTGCGTTCCAGAGCCGGTCATGTGTTAAGGCTTCTTCAAAGGTATCGGGAGCATAAAGGTAATCCCCTTTGTCGTTTCGGTGGTGGTCCAGTGTTTCCCTGGCCCAGGGATGTATTCCCGATAGAGAATCGTAAAGTTCGTTATAGAAGCAGTAGTTGTCGGAAAGTTCACGCCTGATGATGAGCTCTTCCAGAAAAGCATCCTTGCAAGCTTGTCGCGCACTGCTTTTTTGTATTTCGAGAGCAACCTGCTGTGCGCTTATCTGACCGAAATGCAGGTATGGAGAAAGGTTTGAAATCGCCTTTGCATTTGGGTCGTTCCGCCGCTCTGCATAGGTGTCGAGTCGAGTGTCAATAAACTTTTGCAGAGTTTTTTTTGCAGCCTGTTCGCCCGGGTCGATCCATGATACTGGTTGTACGGACCTGTTTACCCTGAGGGAGTTGTAGAGCATGTCCCAGTCAATCGGACGGGAGACAATCCTTTTTTGGCTGGACTGGCGTTTGAGTTCAGGGAAAGCGGTCAGAAACGTATCGAGCTTGTGGTTGATTTTAGGACGGATGGTTCGGGCGGAAAATTCCATCTTGTTCGATGCAGCACGGCAGGGGACGATGTTGTGGGCATCAACTTCGTAACAGACTGCCGGGGTGCTTTCAAGAATCTTTTTTTTCCATGCCCGGGAAATTTTCAGGGGTGAAAAGTCACTGACAACAGCCCCTGCCTTGTAGGTTGTGATAAAACGGGGAACCTCTGCTTCAGGTGCGCCTGCCAGAATGAAAAAAGGGATATTGAGGGCCTCAAGCTTTTGTTCTGTTTGCATCAACCCTTTGAGCATAAAGTCATAGTGGCGGAGAGTGGCATCAGGACAGGACAGTACGAGGTTGAATGCCACGATCAGCGTCTGGTGGTTTTCAAGTGCAAGCTGTTCGGCAAACAACAGTGCCCAGTTATGGTTTATACGCTGGTCCCGCGACATCCAGTAAACTACAGGCCCGTTGATATCATGGTTGTGGTTCAGGCTGTTGATTCGCTCGGGATGAATCATTGTTGCGGTTTTTATCAAATAATCTCCGCAATGCGCAAAAAGTTTTTCAGAACAGTTGTTCCGGTTTTCTCGTAGTCAGATCGGATCTCACGGAAAAAGTCGATTAGCTTCTCTCGATCCATTGCTTGCAGGTCGTTGTCGATTGAAAGCCATGAGTGAAGCAATTGAGGGGTAAGTTCAAAATGTGACTGAATGCCGTATGCCCGGCTTGATGCTTTGACGATCTGGTGGGCACAGGTTTTTCCGGTTGCAAGCAGTGTTATGGCATTGTTGAGTGTAACCGTTTCTCCATGAAGCTGAAAGACACGAAGGTTTGTGCCAAGACCGTTAAACAGTGGATCTTGTATTCCTTCCTGTGTAAGGTCAACGGTAAAAGGATGTCCATCGGGTCCGGAGAAGCCGGTTTCTTTTACCGTGCATGGTTTGATTTCACCGCCTGCAGCTTTAACAAGTACCTGCATCCCGAGGCAGATGCCAAGGTAGGGGATGTTGTTTTGCAAAATCGTTCTGATGTTTGCAAGTTCATTGAGCATTACGGCAGTGTCATCGTTCGCGCTCTGCGGGCCTCCGAGGGTTATGACGGCTGAATAATTGCGAGGATCGGGATAAGGTGTGCCTCTGGAGAGATCGACGGTTTGGAATGGAATGGAATATCTGTCCAGTACACCGGCAAGCAGGCCCGGCCCCTCATGGGGTACATGCTGTATGATAAGGAGCGGGCGTGACATATGTCTGCAAGAGCTATTTATACAGCCAGATTGAAAGCACCTTCGCAAGGTCTTCCTTGCTGACCGG
>JAKSCY010000607.1 GCA_022360355.1 Chlorobiales bacterium | reverse complement strand
GGATTTCCTGGTGGACAATCTCCACGGGCTTACAAACCTCTCATTTTGGGGTTATTTGGGCGTTACCTTTCTGTTCGTCCAAATCTCCATGATGTCGGTGACCTTGTATCTGCATCGTGATCAGGCTCACCGTGCGATTGATCTGCACCCGGCACTGCGCCATTTCTTCCGGCTCTGGATTTGGCTGACCTCCGGTATGGTAACCAAGGAATGGGTCTCCATACATCGCAAGCATCATGCCCAGTGCGAGCGGGACGGCGACCCGCACAGCCCGAAAGTCTTCGGCTTGACCAAGGTATTGCTGGAAGGGGCCGAGCTCTACCGGGTGGAGGCGAAAAACCAGGCAACGCTTGAGAAGTACGGTCACGGTACTCCGGACGACTGGCTGGAAAGGAATGTCTACGCCAGATTCAGCGTAGCCGGCATCTACACCACACTGATCATCGACGTGCTTTTATTCGGCGCATGGGGGATCACCATATTCGCCATACAGATGCTCGCCATGCCGGTCTTTGCGGCAGGCGTCATCAATGGCCTGGGGCATGCCCGGGGCTACCGCAACTTCGAGTGCGACGACGCGTCAACGAACCTCTATCCCATCGCGGTTTTAGTTGGTGGCGAGGAGTTGCATAACAATCATCATGCCTTCCCGACTTCAGCGAAGTTTTCCGTTCGCTGGTGGGAATTCGATATCGGCTGGATGTATATCAGGATTTTACAGGCCCTGGGACTCTGCAAAATCCGCCGGGTCGCCCCGGCGCCCATGGTGTCTGCTGCGCCGCGACCGGTGGACGTGGAAACGCTGAAGACCGTTTTGCAGAACCGTATGCATGTGCTCAGGGATTACACCAAGAGTGTGACTTTACCGGTGCTGCGCATGGAATGGCGCTCTATTGGCACCAATCAAACATTGCGGCGGGCCCGGAAATTGCTGGTTTCACGCCCCGCGTTGTTGGGCGACGTATCTCAAGACCGCTTGTATCAACTGCTGGACGATAATGCTGCCCTGAAAACCGTGCACGAATTCCGGGAGCAACTCGTTGCTTTGTGGGAACAGGCGAATGTCAGCAACGAAGGTCTGGTCACTCAGCTCAAAGAATGGTGTACCCGTGCCGAAGCCAGCGGCATAAAGGCACTGCAGGATTTTTCCGCAAGTTTACGGGGATACCTGCCCCAGACTGCCTGAGGAGTGAAAGATCAGCCCATTAAAACGCCGTCTGCGGCGGCTAGATCGGTCCATTAAAAAACCCGCCTTCGGCGGGTTTTTTGTCACTTGATCTTGGCTTCCTTGTACATGACGTGTTTGCGGACTTTTGGGTCGTATTTTTTGACTTCCATTTTGTCCGGGTGCAGGCGTTTATTTTTCGTCGTCGTGTAGAAATGCCCGGTGCCAGCCGATGAAACCAGTTTGATTTTATCCCGCATAACTCAATCTCCTGTCCCGACGGCGCGGCGC
>JAKSCY010000765.1 GCA_022360355.1 Chlorobiales bacterium | reverse complement strand
CTCCGGTTCGGCGGTCATGGGCATACCCTTTCTCCGCGGCCGCCCCATGGCGGTCAGTTAGCCCTAACAGGTGGTGGGAGGAGCTCCTGGGCCTCCTCGACCCTCTTCTCGATCCTCTCCTTCTCCGTCCGGCTTCGGGCATGGTGGAGGGCCAGATCGAAGTTTCTCAAGGCCTTTACTCGATTGGCGGTCAGAACATAGGACCAGGCCAGGTTGTCGTGGGCCTTGGACAGCTCCCCGGATCGACCGTAGGCCAGGCTTAAGTTCCGGTAGACCTGGGGCTCGAAAGGCCAGACCTTCCGGGCCTCATTGAACCTCATGATCGCCTCTTCAAAGCGTTTCTGGTCCAGATAGACCTGGCCCAGGAGGAGAAGAACGGAAGGATCGTTGGGCCGGACCGTCAGGGAGGTCTCCAGGAGAGCGGCCGCCCGCCCCAGACCCCCGGTCCGGCGCAAGGCCTCGGCATAGGCCTCCACCACCCCCAACCGATGGGGGGCATCGCCGTAAACCCGGGCCAGGGTCCGGGCGGCCTGGTTGTTTTGTCCGCCCCGAAGCTCGGTAAACCCCTTGAAGTAATCGGCCAGGGGGCCTAGGCGGTCCTTGGCCCAGTCAAGGTCTCCGGACTCCGCGGCCAGCCTGGCTTTGAACCAGTCCCAATCCTCGCTGTTGGGGCTGATCGCGCCAGGGGCCCGGTCGTCCTTGATGGCCGAAAGGAACCTGAGACGGGCCGGTATCTCGGGATGGGTTCTGAGATAGGCCGGGGCCGAAAGGCGGGACAGATCGGACGCTTTTTTCAGTCTCTCCAAGGCGACCAGAGACCCCCGGGGATCGTAGCCGGCCAGGCTCATCTGCCTGACCCCGACCTGGTCCGCCTCCGTCTCCTGGATCCGGGAGTAGGCCAGCCCGGCCTGCTGGCCGGCGGCCAGGGTGCCGATCATTATCCCCGAGGCGGCCTGGGAGCTGCCCGTGGCCGCCCCGATCAGGGCCGCGGCCACCAGCCCGGCCAGGGCCGTCCACTGGATCTTGGAGGCCTGCTCCATCCTGTCGGCCAGGTGTCGCTCCGAGACGTGGGCCAGCTCGTGGGCCAAAACCCCGGCCAGCTCGTCCACGCTCTGGAACTTCTCCACCAGACCCCGGGTGATGACCACCACCCCCCCGGGCGCGGCAAAGGCGTTGAGGCGATGGTCGTTCATGAGGTGGAAGGTGGGCTCGTAGGCCAGGTTGTCGAACTTCCTGGCCAGGGAACGGCCGACCCTTTCCAGGTAGGTGGTCAGAACCGGGTCCTGATAGAACTCCAACTGGTGAAACATGGCCGCCCTGAAGCGCCTTCCCAGAACCTCCTCCTCCCGGACGGTTAAGCCCAAGGCCGGCTGGGCCGGGATCCAGATCAGGAGAAGGATCATTACCAGGCAGGTCAGAGGCCGTCGTCGGGTCATAACCTCCCCCCCTCGAGCAGGGACCGGCCGGTCATCTCGGCCGGCTTGTCGAGGCCCATCAGGGCCAGGACGGTGGGGGCCACGTCGGCCAGGATACCTTCCTCCCTGAGCCGGCGTTCGGGGTGGCCGGCCAGGATAAAGGGGACCTGGTGGTCGGTGGTGTGGGCCGTGTGGGGCTGGCCGTCGGGAGCGATCATCATCTCGGCGTTACCGTGGTCGGCGGTAATGATGAGACTGCCCCCTTGCCCGCCCATGGCTTCGACGATCAGGCCCAGGCAGCCGTCCACGATCCGGCAGGCCCGGATAGCCGCCTCAAGAACCCCGGTGTGGCCGACCATGTCGCCGTTGGCGAAGTTGAGGACTATCAGGTCAAAGAGGTCCTTTTCCAGCTCGGCCAGGACCCGGTCGCAGACCTCCTGAGCCGACATCTGGGGCTTGAGGTCGTAGGTCTCCACCTCCCTGGGGGAGGGGATGAGGATCCGCTCCTCTCCGGGAAAGGGCTCCTCCAGACCGCCGTTGAAGAAGTAGGTCACGTGGGCGTACTTCTCGGTCTCGGCGGTGCGCAGGTTGCTCACGCCGGCGGCGGCGAAGACCTCGGCCAGGCCGTTCCGCGGCTGGCTGGGGGTGTAGAGCACCGGCAGGTCCATGGTCTCGTCGTAGGGCGTCATGCAGAGGTAGTTCACGCGGGGG
>JAKSCY010000351.1 GCA_022360355.1 Chlorobiales bacterium | reverse complement strand
AAGCAGGGGATCGAGTTCAATGGCTTTGTTGTAATCGGCAAAGGCGGCATCGGCGTTTCCACTTTTTTCTTCGCAGATTCCCCGATTGTTATATGCTCTGGCAAGGTGGCCGGTTTCGGATGGTATTCCTGTGAGGAGAGCGATAGCCTGAGAATACAAAGCGATGGAAGAATCGCAATCTTTTGTTTCAAATCCCCTGGTGAAAATGGTCTGAGCGCTGTCCACCAGCGCTGCTACAGGTTTCCTGAGGAAAATGACCCAGTTCGAACCGTCGCTGCTCACTTTCAGTTCGCTGTTTGATTCGGACAGCAGGGCTTTGTTTTCCCCTGTTCCCAGGTCGAAAAAAAGGTTCCCCGATTCATCTCTGCGGTATGTACCTGTTGTCGTTGCCGAAGAGACGGTGCGGGAAACGGTTCCGTCTTTTTTGAACTCCAGACTAACATCTTCTCCGGGAAGTTTCCAGGTTCCCGCCAGAGGATCATGCTCCTTTGCACAAGAGGTAAAAAAGAGCATCAGGCTGAACGAGAGCAGCACCCTTGCGACATGGGTGTTACGGTGAGGCTGCGGGGAAGATGATTGTGATCGCATCTGTGGTGACGCTAAAAATTATGCTCGCTCCTTCTTGTTACTGCAATAATATCAAAAAAAGCCGGTTCTTCAATAGAGGGAGGCCCGGAGCTACGGGTTGTTAATGATCTCTGCTGTTTCTGCAAGGGAGTACGAGCCGACAATATTCGTTCCATGGTTTGGTTCAATGTGAATATCTCCTTTATACTCACGATTGACCTGAAGAGCCTGTTCCAGGGCTTCTATCTTGCCCAGCAGGCTGTATGCAGCGGATTGTGGGGTGGAGCAGGATACGGGAGGTTTGTCACTGCCGTGCGAAAAATATCCTTCGGGAACGATAGATTCTTCAGGATAGCCGTGCCAGTGAGTCATGGATGCTCCCTTGCAGGCCAGTATTTCAGGAAATTTCCAGGAGGGTCTTATAGCTTGCAGGATGCTCGATATAAAGGTATTGCCCAGTGCGTGTGAAAGGATGGTAAGTGTGTCGAACGAGGGTTTTGGCACAGTGGTTTCCGGCAAACCACCGGGGGTCATGAGTGTTATGTTAGCATGGTCAAGGCATATGGCTACCAGATCTGCCTCGGGATTCAGGCTGGTTTTTTTGCACCCGGAACGGGTAGTGATGACTGTGACGGGGAGCGGTTCAACGAGATACCACTCATTGAGTACCTTAACCGGAGCATAGTGTTTGTTTTCCAGAAGCAGCAGCGGTACCTTTTTCAGCTCTTCCGTGCTCAAAGAGTGTTCGGAAGTTTTCAGACGCAAGGCAGGAGGTGCCGATACAGGTAACTGTCTTGCAAAAAAACCGTAGCTCATGCCGCTACGCTGGTCGAGGTAACGGGCGACAATTTTTCTGTATAGCGGGTTTCTGTACTTCAGGGCTTCCCGTGAAGTGTGGGTAAGGAGATGATGGTTTGAACTCCACAGGCGGCTGCAGGCCACGAAGTCGTTTACAATTTCCTGCATTTCAGTCAATCCGGCTGTAAATGCACCAGGTTTGTGGTCGAGGTCGGATGATTTTGGAGGAACAACTTGAGCGGTCAGTTTTGGTACGAGGGTTTTCAGCACATCGGAGGGAAGCGGACATGATCCTTCAAAACGTACAACACCTCCGTTCATCGTGCAGATAGTCCAGCTCTCTTCCGTTACGTAGATGCTGAGGTGAACCATGTCCCAGGCAAGTTTTCCGACAATCCTGTCAAGTTTTTCCTGGGGAGACGATGTTTCCGTCAGAGGAGGTGGTTCGTCATGAATCCCGACTATGATATTGTTATAGAGGGTGGACACACGGTTGATGGCAAGCGCTTCATCACTGAAATTTCCGGGAGCAATGACGACTATACCTGGTTTGAATTTGCCGTCGGGACGACAGGCTGTCCGCTCGTCAACCACCCGGATACCAAGAACCTTGCAGGCATTGAGAAGTGAAGCGGTAAAACATTGAAGTCTTGGCGTATTGTTTTTTACAGGTACGAACGTTACCGTAAGCTTGGCACACATATCAGCAGTTGCAAGAGGGGTAGCGGGAGATATGCCGAGCAGATGGCCAAGCGAGGCGAGAGAGATGCTGTTACTCATGATGCTCCCGATGATAGAAAGAGGGGGTTAGGTCCCTGATTTATGCTCGCGGCCCCAGAGCAGTTTGCTTCTGAGAATCTCGCAATAGTTTCTGTTTTCGTTGGCCACAAGGTTGATCATTTCTCCGGATTTCTTCACGGTGACCACTTCGCCGGGCATGAGCATCTTTCTTACATGACCATCGCAGTTGAGCGGAAATGCTCCGTCCGGAGCATCGACGGAAACTTCTATGGTTTTGTCGTCACTGATAACAAGAGGCCTGACAGTCAGCATATGCGGACAGATGGGCGTTATGACGAACACGTTGGATTTCGGGGCGATAACCGGTCCTCCCGCCGAAAGGGAGTAGGCCGTTGACCCTGTCGAGGTGGCGATGATGATGCCATCCGCACGATAAGAGCTGAGTTGCTCTCCGTCGAGCTTGATGATAAATGCCGGTATTCTCGGGTAGGCGCCTTTTTCCACTACAACGTCGTTAAGCGCGGTGAAGTGCTT
>JAKSCY010000081.1 GCA_022360355.1 Chlorobiales bacterium | reverse complement strand
GACTGATGGGGATCGAGCCTCCTGTTGGCGGGGACGGCCCGGTGATTGCCGAGATCGACTTCCCACCTCCCACCGAGCCAAAGTGCGACTGGGCCACGCGATCCGGCGATGCGGACTGTGACGACGGCAAGGAATGCACCGATGACGTGTGCATCAACGGGTTCTGTGAGCATATCCCGCGTTACGGCGAACTGTGTGACGACGGCGACCCCTGCACGCGTTGGGATATTTGTACGGGTGAAGAGTGTGTCGGCTACTGGCCGATCGATTGTGACGACGGCAATCCGTGCACCGACGATTACTGTGTCGGCGGGGAGTGCTTTCACGATCCGAATTCCGGTCCGTTGTGCGGCGACGATGGCAATGCCTGCACCGTGGACCAGTGCCAGGGGGGTGAGTGTATTCACTTCCCGCACGACTGCGGCGATCCCGATGATCCCTGTCTCGAGTCTCATTACTGCGATGCGCTGGTCGGTTGCGTCACAGCTTCGGTATGTGATGATAGTGACCCGTGTACGGCCGACCATTGCGAATGGTCCGGCAGCGTGACCTGTACGAATACCGAGATTCGCCCGTTGCAGCACACATGTGCCGACGTCGGGTGCGGCCCCCAGGCTTCCGGGCAATACGCGGTCATACCGCTCGACGACGATGACGACAATGGCAACGGCATCGCCGACTTCGAAGAGGCCGTCGGTGTGCCGGGCGAGGAAGTCAAGCAGTTTACATTTTCCGGCGGATCGACGAGTTGTGGTCCGCTGTCCGGTTGTAGTGCCGACGTGTCCGATTACATCTGGCGCATGTACGCATGGACGGACAGCGTGGCATTCTTCCTGGATCCCGACCTGTCGGTGCCGGCGGTTTGGTCATGGCCGCCGCCGACCCAGGTACCGGTCTGGGGGGTCGGAAAACGGGTGACCGACGCCTGTGGAGACCCGTTGGGCGTGGGCATTTACTGCCAATCTCACCCGGTGCCCCATTACTGCTACGCGGAGCACAGTCGCGTCATCGTGGCGGCGGTTCGGGAGGTCGGCTGGCGAAAGGCGCTGGGTACGGACAATTACCCATAGGGTACCGCGGTTGCCATCGCTGTAATCTGCCATGGGTCACATGGTTGACGGGTTGGATCGAGGATTGCTCGCAGGCTCGACTGACGTACTCGAGGGGCTTGTCTATGAAGCGCTTGCTGATCGGACTCATCGTCCTTACCGTGGTCTGGTGCGCTGTAGCGATGAGCGTTCGAAGGTTCCCGGGGCATGGCAATCCAACGACAATCGGCATCGCACAAGCCGCGATTAGTCAGCACTTTCGAGACGCTTGCGCCGGTAGCGTAGAATTCGGCGATCTCGACATCGGCACGCTGGGGTGGACAACAATTC
>JAKSCY010000425.1 GCA_022360355.1 Chlorobiales bacterium | reverse complement strand
TTTCCCGCATTGTTCGGACCAATAAGATAAGTCGGCGTGCTCTCCACAATATCAAGATCAAAACTAGGAATTCCCCTAAAATTAACAATCGATAATTTTTCAGGCTTAAACTCGATCATGGCAACAAAACTCCAGACTTAAAACTCAACAAAAAAAACAACTTAGAACATAATTCACTTTGACTGAAAGAGATAATAGTACAGAATTCAGGCAATGCAACTCATCTACCACCTCCCAGAAAAGATACTTCATTATCCCTTTAAAGCCAATGCATCACAGACAAACAACTAATCATAAAATCGATTTATATAGCCAATATGCTTCTCATAAGGTATATGTATAGTTCTTAGCATGGCCCTAACATTTCAGGAATCTCTTATATCATCGCTAAACTATTAAGTTAAGAGGTAAGAGGGACGTTCATTACTAACAACACAAATCATCAACCAGCAAAAAACATCCTAACTTAATAATGTCCCCGGAAACTGCATCCTCCATGGATATATCATCATCAGCTCTCGCACATACCTCAATGCAAGTAACGTTTGCTTTTTTTTAACTCCAAAATTTGGCGACAAGGAAAACATCGGATAACCCGCCGGAATTTCTGGTTATAGGCTCTGATTGTTTATTTCCGATCTGAATTGCTGAAATACCTCAAGGGCATTCTGCACCAAAGGTTCCAGGCGATCGGGAAAAAGATCAAGTGCGTATGCATGACTGAAGAAGTGACGAAATGCGTTGCCGGTAATCAAGCATAGATCGCAACCCCATCCTTTAGCACCAATTCTGTGAACTTGGTCTTTCTGGAAAGGTCCACGACGTCGACAGGTTTGGAAAGTGCGCAAAGCAACTCGCCGTAAAAGGAATAAAAATCCTTGTCAGAAATACCGTCAACAGCGATATCAATATCGTGGCTTTCATCCGTATCGGAAAGCGCCGAACCGAACAATAAAACACGTGACACGTGGTATTTTCGGGCTATATCCTGGATTATCTTTTTTTCTTTCTCGGCAATCATGACTACATAATATCATTTTTCAACGACTTTCTCCATATACCAGCCTGTAAAGGCTCAGTTGGGTCAAAACCTCTTTTCCGTCATAATCAGCTCTCTCATAACATCTCAGGAATCTCTTATATTAATGAGCAGGTTAGTATTCAAAACCGGGGACAGAAAGGCATACAGGAACATATGGAGAGTAACGGTATCGTATCGACACTGAGCTGCAAGAATCTGAAAAAGATCTACAACAAACGCGAAGTTGTCAGAAGCTCTACCCTGGAAGTAAAACAGGGAGAGATTGTCGGGCTTCTGGGGCCGAACGGAGCGGGAAAGACAACCACGTTTTACATGATCGTCGGGCTTGTCAGACCGAACGCGGGTGAGGTTTTTCTCGACGAAGAAAATATTACCGACCTGCCCATGTACAAACGGGCGCGGCTGGGCATCGGTTACCTTCCCCAGGAAGCTTCGGTTTTCCGAAAAATGACCGTCGAGGAGAACATTCTCAGCGTTCTGGAATTCTCCCCTTTGTCAAAAACGGAGCAAAGGGACAGAACCGAGGAAATGCTTGAAGACCTGAACATCGCTCACCTACGCAATAACATGGGCTACGCTCTTTCCGGAGGTGAAAGGCGGCGCACGGAAATAGCCCGCTCGCTGGCGCTTCAGCCGAAATTCATTTTGCTCGACGAGCCTTTTGCAGGTGTCGATCCGATTGCCGTAGAGGATATCCAGGAAATTGTAGAGGGCCTTGTCAAAAGGGATATCGGGGTACTGATTACAGATCACAACGTGCACGAAACCCTTTCCATC
>JAKSCY010000376.1 GCA_022360355.1 Chlorobiales bacterium | reverse complement strand
CCGTGAGGGATGAAAAAGCACATGACTGGCCAATGACACTCGCAAACATGATTTAGAATGAAGTGTGCAGATGTGAGCTTGAATGATGGATATCAACAAACTGACAGCGAAAGCCAGAATTCGAATACGCAAACCACCCTCGGAAGTGTTCAACGCGTTTGCCGACGCCAAGTCAATGAGCCAATTCTGGTTTACTAGGCGTGATGACGGCCTGAAGAAGGGCGAGACTGTTTCCTGGTTCATCGGTAGCGGCGAGAGGGCAATTTCATTCGATGTGCGTGTGAAGGAGCTCGAACATCCCAACAAAATAGTGATTGAATGGGAAAACGGTGATGACTACACCCAGGTCACATGGTCATTCGAGGAAGCCAAGGATGGGAATACGATCCTGACCATTGAGGAGTCCGGTTTCACCGGCAGCCAGGATACTATAATTGAACGGGCTATAGACTCCACAGGGGGATTCAATCAGGTTATCGTGGCTGCAAAGGCTTTCATCGAGAACGGCGTCGGCCTAAACGTCGTGGCAGACCACGCCTAACTTAGTTCATTTATTTTTAGCACCCCATCAAGCAAAGACTACCCCCTCCAATTTCAACAGATGCACCTTCCGCGCGTCCCACATCCGGCCGCTGTAGCCGCCCAGGCCGCCGTCTGAAGCCACCACCCGGTGGCAGGGCACCACGATGGGGATCGGATTGCGCCGCAGCGCCTGCCCCACCGCCCGCACCGCCTTGGGCTTGCCAATGCGCTTGGCGATCTCGGCGTAAGTGCTGATCTGCCCTCTGGGGATCTTGCTCGTCTCTGCCAGCACCTTGCGCTGGAAGGCCGTGATGCCGCTCAGGTCGATTTCGAGGTCGAAGTCCTTGCGTTGGCGCTTGAGATAGGCCAACACATCCTTGGCTGCCCAACGCACCTCCTTGCTGGAGCGCTGCGGCCGCCCCTCGCTCAGCTTGCTCAGATAGCGCAGGAAAACCTCTTCGCCTTCATCGTACGAGATGGCGATCAACTTGTTTTCGCTCACTGCCACCCACATCGCGCCCAACTGTCTGTCCTCGATCAAATCGTAGTAGATCACTGGCGGCAGTTGCTCCTCCAACGCCTGCTTCAGCCTGCCCTTCACCCCCTTCACCTCCAGCTCGCTGGGCCCCTCGCCGTAGGTTTCATCCAACGCCTGCACCAGTTCATAGCGTTGCACTTCGCCATTGCCATCCCCCAGCCAATCCGCGTACGTCGCATCCGCTTTGACCTTCCGTTTAGCCATCATCATTCACCTCTTCGCAAACTGCTTGCGCAGCTTCCTCAACGCCTGATAGACGTTCGCGCGCGCCGATTCGGGGCTGCATTTCAGCGCTTCCCCGATCTCCTCGTAACCTAGTTCTTGGTACTTGCGCATCATCAGCGCCGCCCGTTGCTTCATGGGCAGCCCCATCACCGCCGCCTGCACCTCTGCCAGCAGGTCCTCCTGCTCCAATCGTGCTTCACCGGCCCTTTCCCGTCCGTTATCCCCCACGGCGAGTTGCGCCTTTTGGCGCGCTTTTTGTCCGTTCTGTTTGAGTTTGGTCCGTGCGGTGTTGGTCGCGATCTTGTAAAGCCAGGCCCGCACGTTGGAATCTTCTGCCAACCGGCCATAAGCCTTGTAGGCCCGCAAAAACGTATCCTGCAGGCAATCCTCAGCCTCAGGCCCATCCCCAAACATGCGCCACAGATAGCGGTAGAGTTCCCCGCTGTGCCGCTCCACCAGGCGTTCAAAATCAAGCGTGCTGTCCATCACCCGTATAACCATCATAATGCCAAAATGTGAAATCCTCTTGTGTCTTTTGAGAATGCGTGTTGGCAAAGTCCTTAGCGGTATCAGTCCGCACCACCCGCTATTCATTTCTGCCCAATTGCGTCTATTGTCAGAACCGATCCTTATGACAGCCCAATTTAGACTCCTGCTCCATTTAACCCAAAACATTGCCTACCCAATCCCCGTCTGCCCATGATGGGGAATCCCATCCAGAAACCCAGGCGCTCGCCAACTCATTACTGGGAGTGCGTGCGTAGGGTTCCAAAGGGAGATGCAATCTCCCTTTGCGGGTGCAGGGTCGGCGACCCTGCGAGAAAAAAAGCACGAAATCAACAACTCTCAGCTTTCCCTTCCCGTGATTGCAAGGTGGAAGTGTTGGCGCACTAACTAATTGCAAAATGTTTTCCTGAAAACT
>JAKSCY010000284.1 GCA_022360355.1 Chlorobiales bacterium | reverse complement strand
TAGTCGGGACGGGCCGGGGGTTGGGCGTTGACGATGGGTACTCCGAGCACGATGCAAAAGGCCAGCAGCGCGGCCAGGGCCGCCGACCACTCAGCCGTCAGCCGCCAACGTCGGGGGCCGCGCGCTTCGCGCAGCGCCTGCCAGGCCCTGGACAGAGCCCCGCCACGGATCGGAGTCTCGACGAGCCGGAAGGATAGCTCGGCCAGCACACCGACCACAATGAACTGCACCGCCAAGAGCGGCAGCCCGCCAAAGGGCACGTCGAGATAGGGACGCGTGACCATAAAAACCGGCCGGTGCCAAAGATAGATCCCATACGACCGCAGCCCGATCCAGCGCAGAACGCCCACGCCCAACACAGCCGGGACCAGGCGCGCGCGGGGGTGAACGACGACGGCTATCACCACAATAGTCGCCAGGCCAACGAGGGGAAACGCACCCAGGTACAGCAGTGGATGGTACGCGCTGATACCAACATAGAGCACAAACAGCGCCACCAAACCGCCCACGCCGGCCAGGTCCAGCACAACGGGATGGATCTGTTCCGCTCGGCCCTTGATCCTACCCGGTGCCCAGACAAAGGCCAGTGCTGACCCGATGAGGAGCCCGGCCGCCCGCGTGTCGGTCCCATAGTAGACCCGTGACGGATCGCTGTCCGGCCGGTACAGGAACGCCATCCACAACGCGGATGCCACGGCAGCCAAGATCACCAGCGCCAAAACCTTTCGCTGCGTAAAAAGCCCCAGGACAACCATGAGCAGCAGGGGCCACAGCAGGTAGAACTGCTCTTCGATGGCCAGCGACCAGAGGTGGAGCAAGAGGGAAGGCCGGCCCACGATCTCAAAGTAGGGCTTGTCGGCCAGGATAAGGTACCAGTTGGTGATATAGGTCATGGCAGCCAGCGCATCTGCACGCAGCCCAGCGACCTCTTCGGGCAGAAATAGCACAGCGTACGTCAGCACGCCCGCCAGCAATACAAACAGCGCGGGCAACAATCGTCGCGCGCGCCGTAGCCAGAAGGATTTCAGGTTGATGCGCCCTTGTCGTTGCCATTCAGCCAACAGCAGGGCCGTGATCAGATAGCCGCTGATAAC
>JAKSCY010000596.1 GCA_022360355.1 Chlorobiales bacterium | reverse complement strand
GCTCTTGCCGAGCATGCCTCGATACCGGTCGTCAACGCGCTTACGGACCTGTCTCATCCCTGCCAGATCCTTGCCGATGCATTCACGCTGTACGAAAAAGGGTTGTGGCATGAAAAAATCAAAGTAGTCTTCATCGGCGACGGCAACAACGTAGCAAACTCATGGATAGAGCTTGCAGGCATTCTCCCTTTCCACTTTGTGCTTGCATGTCCCGGCGAGCCGGGGCACATGCCCGACGAACAGATCCTTGAAAACGCCAGAAAGAATGCGGCAAGCACCATCGAGATTGTTCACAACCCAATGGAAGCAGCGCATGATGCCGACGTTCTCTATACAGATGTCTGGACAAGCATGGGACAGGAAGATGAAACCCAAAAACGGCTTGAGACATTCCAGAAATTCCAGATCAACCGGGAGCTGGTCGGGGCGGCAAAACCATCCGCGGTAGTCATGCACTGTATGCCTGCTCACCGGGGGCAGGAAATCACCGGGGAGGTCATGGACGGTCCGCAGTCAATTATCATGGACGAAGCTGAAAATCGCCTGCACGTACAGAAAGCCGTGCTGGTCAAACTGCTGAACCATGAAGAGTACAGGAAATTTCATCTTACGCACCGGCTGCAGAATGTGGCGGACAAGCTTAAATCCTGAAACCTGTGACCCATGGGAAAACAGAATCGACAGCGAAAAATCAAGGAGATCCTGCTTAACAGTGAAGTGAGCAATCAGCATGAACTCATGCAACTGTTGCACAATGCAGGCATTGAAGTCGCCCAGGCAACATTGTCGAGAGACTGCTCGGAACTGGGCGTGTTGCGTTCCCGAACAACCACCGGCTATCGGCTCATTTTCCCCGAAGACAATCCCGGGCAGATGATCAAAGGGCTTGTGGAAATGGAGATACAGACTATCGACGCCAATGAATCGACGATAGTTATTAAAACACTCCCCGGCAGGGCTCACGGTGTCGGCTCCTTTATCGACCATATCAAAAACCCTAAAATTCTGGGAACGATTGCCGGAGACGATACCGTTCTTGTCATCCCTTCATCGGTTCATGACATCCGTTCAATACTGGACTATATTCAATCAAATCTTTTAAAAACCTGATACAGCATACCATGAACAAGGAAAAAATTGCTCTTGCCTATTCCGGCGGACTCGATACCTCCGTTATGATAAAGTGGCTCAAAGATAAATACGACGCCGAGATCGTTGCCGTCACCGGCAACCTCGGTCAGCAGAAAGAGGTAGAAAACCTTGAAGAAAAAGCAATCGCTACGGGCGCTTCAGGATTTTCGTTCCTCGACTTGCGCAAAGAGTTCGTCACAAACTATATCTGGCCTGCTCTCAAGGCCGGCGCTCTCTACGAAGACGTCTATCCTCTTGCAACCGCTCTCGGGCGCCCTCTGCTTGCAAAAGCCCTTGTAGACGTCGCTCTTGCGGAAAACTGCACCATGCTGGCGCACGGCTGCACCGGGAAAGGCAACGATCAGGTACGTTTCGAGGTAACTTTTGCATCTCTCGCTCCGCACCTGAAAGTTCTTGCACCCCTGCGTGAATGGGAGCTTACCTCCAGGGAAGCTGAAATTGCCTATGCGCAACAGCACAATATCCCTGTTTCGGCAACAAAGAAAAGTCCTTACTCCATTGACGAAAACATCTGGGGTATCAGCATCGAGTGCGGCGTCCTTGAAGACCCGATGGTCTCTCCCCCGGAAGATGCATATCAAATCACCACAGCCCCTGAAAAAGCCCCCGACAAGGCAGCAGTCATCGACATCGAATTCGAACAGGGGGTGCCCGTTGCGCTTGACGGCAGGAAAATGGACGGACTTGACCTGATCATGGCACTCAACAAGGTCGGCGCTTCCCATGGCGTCGGTCGCCTTGACATGATTGAAAATCGTGTAGTCGGCATCAAGTCCAGAGAAATCTATGAAGCTCCGGCAGCAAACATCCTGCATTTCGCACACCGTGAGCTGGAGCGGCTGACGCTTGAAAAAACCGTATTCCAGTACAAAAACACCGTCAGTCAGGACTACGCAAACCTGATTTACAACGGCACCTGGTTTTCACCGATGCGTGAAGCTCTCGACGGATTCGTCGAAGCCACCCAGAAAAATGTCACCGGTCTCGTCCGCGTCAAACTCTTCAAAGGCTCGGTCACGCTTCTCGGCAGAACTTCACCCTGGTCGCTTTACAACGAAGAACTTGCAACGTACACCGAAGCCGACACCTTCAACCACGAGGCTGCCGAAGGGTTTATCCATCTTTACGGCCTCGGCCTGAAAACCTACAGCGAGGTACAGG
>JAKSCY010000369.1 GCA_022360355.1 Chlorobiales bacterium | reverse complement strand
CTCTTCGCCGATTTCGTGGGCCGGGCGTTGAGCTTTCTTCAATCGTCCGAGGCCCGGAAGATGGGCTTTTCCTACGACAAGAAGGCGGTCCTGCCCTGCAAGTGGAAGTGCGCCGACGAGTCGATCTTCCAGGTGGATCTGGCCCTTTACGCCTATACCGGCCTCAACCCCTTTAACAAGGGGCTCATCGGCGGGTTCTTCAACCCGGGCTCCCTGGGGGCGGCGGTCCATCACGGGTCGATCAACATCGACTTTGGCGGTTCCCACGTGGGCTACCATCCCGGCAGCGGCGGGGGCTCCTTCGGTCGCATCTGGCGGCCCCAGATGGGCGGCTTCTCCTCCGACTGCGGTCACCTGATCCATATCCTCCAGCCTTTTGTCTCGGTCTACGACGACGCCTGCAAGAACATCCTTCTCTACAGCCCCGCCGGGGAGGAGGTTCTGATCAGCATTCCCAACGAGTTCCTCCAGCCCAACTGGTCCTCCCACCATATCAAGCTGATGGTCGATCTGGAGACCCTGACCGACAGCGAGGTGACCTACCAGGATGAGCTGCCCCACACCCATACCCCCATTGCCAGGTCCCTTTTCCACGTCTCCAGGGAGTTTTTGGCCAACCTGGAGGAGGGGGCGGCGGCCGCCTTCAAGACCCAAACCCCGACCCCCATCGGCTGGCATCTGCGGCCGGAGTACTTCACCATCTTTGACGACGAGGCCGAGCTGGACGAGGAGGGGCTGCCCAAGGAGAAGCTGCTTCTTTACATGAAGTACATCGTCGGGGCCAAGCACTCCCCGCCGGCCCTCAAGGCGGCCATCATCAACACCAACCTGGAGCACAGCCGGCTGACCGACGCGGTCCGGGACCAGGCCTTCGCCCCCTACACCTTTGCCAGCTTCACCGGGATATTCATCGACCTCTTCGACCAGGAGAGCGGCAACTACCAGAACCTCTTCCAGCCCATCGGGATGTCGATCAAGCCCAGCGGACAGACCAAGGAGGTGGACCTGCCCCCGGAGGAGATCCATCACCATCTGGAGCAGCTCAGGCCGGTGGAGCCCAGGCACGAGCTCAAGGAGATGCTGGGGCTTACCTCAGCGGCCCGGGTCCTGGACAAGTTCACCTATCGGCCCGGCCTGTTCCAAAAGATCGAGACGGACTGAGCCGGCCTTATTTAAGGAGGAGGGGTGAACCCGGTCGTCAGGACCATCTTCAGCCGGAGGATACTGGTCTCCGGCCTGATGGGCTTCTCCTGCGGCCTGCCCCTCCTGCTGACCATCTCCCTCCTCCAGGCCTGGATGAAGGAGGAGGGGGTGGACCTGGGGGTGATCGGGCTGATGTCCCTGGTGGGGCTGCCCTACACCCTCAAGTTCCTCTGGTCGCCCCTTCTGGACCGCTTCACCCTGCCCTTCCTGGGCCGCCGCCGGGGCTGGCTCCTGACGGGCCAGCTCCTCCTGACCGGAGCCATTATCAATCTGGCCCTGACCGATCCCGGCCGCCAGCCCTGGCTGGTGGCCCTGGCCGCCCTGTTGGTGACCTTCTTCTCCGCTTCCCAGGACATCGTGGTCGACGCCTACCGGAGGGAGGACCTGGCCGAGGAGGAGCTGGGGTTGGGCTCCTCCCTTTACGTCAACGGCTACCGGGTGGGGATGCT
>JAKSCY010000171.1 GCA_022360355.1 Chlorobiales bacterium | reverse complement strand
TTCGCGCCGATGATCGACTACTTTGTGCTGCGGCGGAACATTGCAAAAAGACAAAGGGCTTATGCGAAGCAGTAACAGCTATACATATTTTTTCGTGATAACCATGGCGATTGCTTCCGCACTGCTGCTCTCGGTAATGAAAATAAACCTCCAGGGGCTGCAGGAGTTCAATATGGCGCTGGATACCAAAAAGAATGTGCTGAAAACCGTAGGCGCTCTGGAAGCAAGGATGAGCGGTAACGAGGTCGAGGAACTCTATACGTCGAAATTCATAAAAAAGTCCGTTCCGAACGGGGAAGGAGGCAAGAGGGAGTATTATCTGTATGGCTCGCCGGAAAACCCTGAAGGCTATGTGCTTCCGGTATCGGGAAAAGGGGTGTGGTCGACAATCAACGGTTTTATTGCACTTGAGCCGGACAAGAACACCATAAAGGGGATATCGTTTTATGATCATGGAGAAACACCGGGCCTGGGCGGTGAGATCGAAGAGGATTTTTTTGCGAACAGGTTTGTCGGTAAAAAGATCTTCAAAGACGGTAAGCTGGTTTCCATAACTATTGCGAAAAACAAACTGCTGGAACAAGACGAACATGCTGTTGACGGGATAAGCGGTGCCTCGTTGACCACCGGAGCGATCAACCGTTTTTTGCGCGATGATCTGGCGGATTATCTCCCGCTGCTGAGAGAACGTGACGAAGAGGAGTCATCATGGCGGTAAGGAAGACACTCGATACATTTGCCGGCCCCCTGAGCCGCAGCAACCCCATTACAACACAGGTGCTCGGGATATGTTCCGCCCTTGCGGTTACCGTTAAAATGGACACGGCACTGGTTATGTCCGGTGCCCTCGTTTTTGTGCTGGTAGGCTCAAACGCCATTGTCGCTGCATTGCGGGACCTGATTCCCTCAAGGGTCAGGATAATCGTCATGCTGACAATTATCGCAACACTCGTGATTTTTATCGATCAGCTTCTCAAAGCCTACCTGTACGACATCAGCAAACAACTGAGTATTTTTGTCGGCCTGATTATCACAAACTGTATCGTCCTTGGCAGGGCGGAGGCCTTTGCTCTGAAAAACACCGTGTGGGAATCGGCTCTCGACGGTCTGGGCAATGCTTTGGGGTACGGTCTTATACTGCTGCTTGTGTCGGCGGCAAGGGAGCTTTTCGGCAGCGGGTCGCTGCTCGGTTTTCAGGTGGTTCCGGCTTTTCTTTATGCAGAAAACGGAGGGTGGTACGTGAACAACGGCTTGATGCTTCTTGCACCGGGAGCGTTTATCATTCTCGGTCTGCTTATCTGGCTGCAGAGAACAGTAACAGGTTACACGGAGGAGTAGATGGACGCCTTATCGCATTATCTGAGTCTTGCTGTTGAAACGATCTTCATCAAGAACATCCTGCTCGCATATTTTCTCGGGATGTGTTCGTTTCTTGCCATATCCAAAAAGGTCGAAACCTCCATCGGTCTTGGTCTTGCCGTTGTTTTTGTCAATGGGATCACGGTTCCGGCAAACTGGATGATCAGCCACTACCTGCTCGAAAAGGGGGCGTTACAGTGGACCGGGATCGCAGGAATGGAGCAGGTGGACCTGAGCTTTCTGACATTTATCGTTTTTATCGCTACCATTGCCGCCATGGTGCAGCTTGTGGAAATGACTCTCGACAGGGTCAGTCCCACGCTTTACCAGTCTCTCGGTATCTTTCTGCCGTTGATAGCGGTAAACTGTGCGATTCTCGGTTCATCGCTGTTTATGGTTGAACGGGAATATGATCTGATGGAGGCAGCTGTGTTCGGTACAAGTGCAGGGGTCGGTTTTTTTCTTGCAATCGTAACGCTGGCGACCATGCGTTACAAGCTGAAATATTCCAACGTGCCGAAAGGTCTGCGGGGGTTGGGTATAGCAATGCTCTTGACCGGCCTGATTTCCATGGCGTATATGTCGTTCTCCGGTATCAATCTTTAGGGAACCTCTAACGGGATTAAGATTCTGCCTAATGCTTGTTGCTCTCTCGGCTGTTCTGGTTTTTGTCGCGGTGGTCACTCTGCTTGTCGCCCTGCTGAATGCCGCTGCAGGCAAGCTGTTGCCGCAGGGAAAAGTTGTGATTACCATCAATGACGATCAGGAGAACGCTCTGTCGGTCAGTGCCGGGCGCAGTTTGCTGTCCACCCTTTCCGATGAAAAGATTTTCATTCCTTCCGCGTGCGGAGGCGGAGGTACCTGCGGCATGTGCAAATGCCGGATTACCGAAGGCGGCGGGCAGGTATTGCCAACCGAACTGAACCACATTTCACGTTCAGAAGTCAAACAGGATGTCCGTCTTTCCTGTCAGGTGAAGGTCAGAGAGGAGATGAAAATATATGTTCCCGAAGAGATTTTCAGCATCCGCCAGTGGGAGTGCACTGTTCGTTCGAACCGCAGTGTTGCAACGTTTATCAAGGAGCTTGTGCTCGAACTTCCTGAAAAGGAGAAACTCGAATTCAAAGCCGGGGGGTATATCCAGATCGATATTCCGGAATACCGGAACATACGGTTTTCAGATTTCGATATCGGCAAGGAGTACCGGGATGACTGGGACAGGTTCAAGATGTGGCAGCTTGCAAGCCGCAACGATCAGGCAACCTTCAGGGCTTATTCCATGGCCAATCATCCTGCCGAGGGCAATATCATCATACTCAACGTTCGTATTGCAACACCTCCCCCGGGCCTGTGGCAGAGTGCGCCCCCCGGTGTGGGTTCTTCATATATCTTCAATCTCAAGCCGGGCGACAAGGCGCGTGTTTCAGGGCCATACGGTGAGTTTTTCATCAGGGATTCCGACAGGGAAATGGTTTATATCGGCGGAGGTGCAGGAATGGCGCCTATGCGTTCACACATCTTCCACCTTTTCAGCACAGTAAAAACAGGCCGGAAGGTTTCTTTCTGGTACGGTGCGCGTTCCCGTAAGGAAATGTTTTACGATGAAGAGTTCAGGGCCATAGCCGAAGAGTTTCCAAACTTTACGTACCATGTAGCGCTTTCGGAACCGCTTCAGGGAGACAACTGGGACGGATTAACAGGTTTTATTCACACCGTCCTTTATGAGAACTACCTCAAAAATCATGAAGAGCCCGAGGAGATAGAATACTACATGTGCGGCCCGCCGGTTATGATTTCGGCTGTTGACAAGATGCTCTACAGTCTGGGGGTTGAGAAGGAGATGATATCGTACGACGAGTTTTCATGAGGGCACCAGGCACCACACGCCCACTGCCGTGCCGGGTCAGATGACCCAATAAAATACCCATTAACATACAGAAGAAGGCTGATTCCTCCTTTCAGGAATTTCCGGCATGGATTATGAGACATTTCTCAATGACGAAACCCTCAAGAGAGCTTTCGTTCGAAGCCTGGAGGTCAACAAATCGGCAGTTTTTCGTAACACCTGCAAGCCCGCTGCCTGATCATAACTCCAGCCACCCTGATCCTGAGTGTAACATCCTGTCTTGCTTGAGTGACTCCCGAGTTGGATCTTAGATCGTTGTAGCAGTGATAGTGTACTGTCCGCCAGTGTGGCTGCCCGAGCGTGTCGTCTTCGAGAAATCCAGATCCATCTCAATGTTACCCGTCGTTGCCCTGTTCTGAGAAATACCATTCAGTTTCGTCGTGATCGAAGAGCCGCTCTGTGCACTATCGCTCACCTTCACATTCGACATCGTGATAGCAGAAGAACCATTCTTCAGCGTAGCAGAAGGAACCGTAACCTCAACCCTTGCATTGCCGCTTGTCGAAAACCCTCTGACCGCCCAGACATTGTTC
>JAKSCY010000530.1 GCA_022360355.1 Chlorobiales bacterium | reverse complement strand
GCTGAGGTGAAGCTCATTGGCAAGCAGGGAAAGCGTATACTGCTTCTTCTCTGCAAGACTGTGAAGGCAAAGCATCTGAGGAGACGTGATATTGCATTCACGGTACAATTTGCGTGAGTGTACATCAAGCGCCCTGATAATACGTCTCAGCGCACGAAGGCTGTCAGCGCTTCGTTCAATACTTGATCCAGTGTCTGTTTTCATATGATTTTTGATATTTCGTGTGCTAATATTTCGCGCACGAAGCATTTGCACACAATATAAGTTTTTTTATAACGTAAGCAACCTTTAACCGCGGCTTATCATCAGAGCTGCTGTCAGACCGAAAAGGCAACTCATTCTAAATAATCACTACCTTGATAAAGTCAAGGTAGCGGTCGCTTATGGAGCAATCGTAAAAAGCATAAATTGGTAATGACTTACCCCTGACTTATCAACCGGACAGCAGATTTTCGTGTAACAATGGTGTAACAAAAACAGTAACAATAATGCCTAAAAAAGCATTATTCACGTATAATCGGAGGATTTGAACAGGCAAGAGAAAAGCCTATAAATAAATGACTTATAGGCTTTTATAACTATGGGTAATGATGGGTTCGAACCAACGGCTTCTACCATGTAAAGATCAGAAGTTGAATTTTGTCACTCTGCGCCTTCAGCTTTTATGGTTATCGGTTCTCCCTGAATACCTGCATAGAAAACAATGATTTCCGCTGTCTCACTGCCCTCGTTTTTCCCGTAATGCCATGTATCGACAACTTCGACAATCGGATCTCCTTCATGCAGATGAAGCACCTGCCCTTTTTTTGTTGTAACCGTCAGCTCTCCTTTTGTCATAACGCCGGCGTTGATTACCGGATGTTTATGCAGGGGCAGCCGTACCCCCGGAGGAATGGCGATTCTGAGAATCGTCACTTCCGGGGCACCTTTCCCGTAGCCAGGCAACGTCTTCCCATTCCAGCTTGAACCGGTTTTTGCCAGCACGTCAACTGTTACGGCAAGGGGTTCCCTGGCATACGTATAACCCGTGAACAAAAAAGTCAAACAGATGCACCACAACAGTTTTTTCATCTTCCATCTCCCTGTCCCGTCGTTTCAGCATCCTTTTGCTTATATGTTGTCGGACCGTCCGGCCATTTTGATTTCTTGTACCACTCATCAGGATACCCGACTTCCTGAGCCATCTTTCCAGGCGCATTGACGTAACCATCATCGTAGCGAGCGACCAGGAGCCACGCGAAATCCCACCAGCTCTTCACAACCTGACCGGCTTGATTTTTGCTGAATTCCGTCAGCAACTCCCGGGCTTTTGCGGGATTTTTTTTGTAGACCTCCAGCGCCTGTTTATCCGTCTTTTTGACACTTTCCAGTTCAGCCAGTTCAATTTCTTCCTGCTTTTCCTGAATGTCTTTGATCATATAACTGTACTTCAAACCCGCCCAGTTAGCCACGAAATTGAAGGCCCACCATGCACTGTTCTGACTGAAAGCCGACGTATCACACGTGTAATACGGCTTGGCAATACTTGTAACGCCAACGTAAAAAGGAACATAACAGGTGCTCATCGGTTCATCCGGCCCAAACCAGCAAATTCCCCCAATCGGATCGGGAAGCCAGCCACGCGCCTGACAGACATAGCTGTAACCGCAACGGAAAATCGAAAGAGGACGTTCCCAGGCTCCCTTCAGTTTGGCGCTCGGATCACCGGTATCGCCTCCTGCATCCATCGGCCCAGGATAACGATATGGGCTTCCAAACGGGCCTGCCGTGATTCCTTTAGACAGGTCGAACTCAGTACCCTGATAATAGTCCCTGTAGAGGTTCATCACGTCCCGGACACCGAGTTTCTTGTCCGGCTTGATTGAGAAGGGAAATTTCTTCGTGTAACCATCTTTGACCCAGGGAGATTGCTCCTTCGATGGCGCAACCTTTGACTGCACCCTCCAGACACGCCGGAGCGAATAATAGGGATGGCTGTACTCCCCTTTGCTTACCGTCCTGAGCCAGTCAAGCTTACCGTCTTCCGGTTTCCACCAACCGTGTTTTTCTGCTATCGCATGAAGGTCTTTACAGAAAAGCATGTCGGGATCATCGGGATCGACTTCACGGATACGCAGTTCGTTGGCTGCGACAAATACCTCACCGTCCGGCACCTTCTTGGCAACCCAGAGTCCCCCCTTGCCTTCCGGGCTGGGAGCCATTTCAATTACCCATCCCTCCTCGGTATCACCAATAGGAAGGGTTTCTCCTGTACCGTAATATCCATAGGTTTCGATAAGCCTCCCTATCAACTCAACGGCTTCACGGGCTTTTGTGCAACGTTCTGCAGCGACACGACTGAGTTCAGCGCTGTAAAAAATAAGCTTGCCGGGAACCGGATCAGGCTGAATCTTCGTACCATCGGTACATTCTCCAAACATCAGTTGATGCTCGTTCATAATGGCGTAATTACCATCATAATAAGCATAGGTATGCTCGACCTGAGGGATGTACCCAAGCGGAATGCTTTGAGGATACTTCGGATCGTCATACACCGGGCCACGATCCTTGCCTACGTAGCGGCGCAACGCGTAACCGTGATATTCGGGACGGTCCCCCAGCGAAGAAGCATCATAGTATACAGGACGTAGTGATCCGGGCTTATGATCAGCCGCCGGAACGTAGACCAGACGCTGGTCGAATAATTCACTATCGTCGGAATGAGCTACCATGACCGAACCGTCAGCAGATGCTCCTTTTGTGACCAGGATTGTCGTACAAGCGAAAGCCTGCACCGC
>JAKSCY010000367.1 GCA_022360355.1 Chlorobiales bacterium | reverse complement strand
GCAGGTTTTCCAGTCTGCTGTCCAGTTCCTCAAGATACGAATTCATGTCAAAAGATTCACCGGCCGCACTCCCCTGGGTAAGGAATTGAGATACCAGTAAACCGCTGAACATGCCCGCAGCGAGAAAAACTACAGCAATTATCGATATTCTTGTTTTATTCAAAGTCATTTCACTATACCTCCTGATGCTTTAATAAACTATGATCCCGCGCTGGAATCAAGCGGACTGATCATGAATAACCAGGGCCAGGGGCATTACCCCTTCCGTCGGGATACTGCCAAGTTCATTCTTCAATAATTTAGTCTTTCTTCGACAGCAATTTCTTAGACGGATTACCGATTAAAACGTGTACACATCACTCCAGTCTGTCAAGAAGAAAGAAAAACCATCGTCAGTTATAATACGGCCACTGTGACCTTTTAATTCTTTTCGTTGAGAAAACAGGCAGACTGAACAGGGCCATCGTCGGCTGTCAGGATAGGAACCTGCGACCTGCATTTTTCCATGACATGTGGACAGCGAGTATGGAAAACACAACCAGCGGGCGGGCTAACCGGACTGGGAGGATCGCCAGAGAGAATGACTCTCTTTTGGGAGCGAGAAGGGTCCAGACCGGGTGACGCATCTATGAGTGCCCTGGTATATGGGTGTCTTGCTGTTTTGAGGATTTCATTCGTCGGTCCGGTTTCCATGATTTTCCCGAGATAGAGGACAATGAGTCTTTCAGTGAGCTCACTGATACCGGAAAGGTCGTGAGAGATGAGTAATAAAGAGAGATTCTCTTCACGAACCAACCTTTTGAGGAGTTGCGATATTTCCTCCTGGGCAGCTATGTCAAGACTCGCTGTGGGCTCGTCCGCCACCAATAATTTGGGTTTAATGACCAGTGCGCGAGCGATGCAGATGCGTTGCCTTTGTCCCCCGGAGAATTCGTGGGGGAACCGTTCACCATCATCGGCTCTCATCCCCACACGCTCCAGAGCGTGTACTGCTGCTTCCTTCCGTTGCGCTCGGGACCGAACGTTTCGATGTCCAAACAATGGTTCACTCACCTGTGTCCAGATTTTCATTCTCGGATTGAGAGAGGCCTGCGGATCCTGAAAAACAAGCTGCAATTCCTTTCTCAGTGATGAAAGATCGGAATCATTAACCAGTTTGCCGTTGAGTTTAATTTCGCCGCCGGTTGGTTTCTGCAAGCCGAGGAGGACTCGTGCGATGGTGCTTTTCCCGCAGCCGGATTCTCCTACAAGTCCGACAGTTTCACCCGGGTAAACTGAGAAGCTGACGTTTTCAACCGCTTGAAGCGTGGTCTTGCCGCTTTTCAATGAATGTGAAGACAGCGGGAAATGTACTGTCAGATCCTTCACCGAGACGATTGGCGCAGTATTCTTCGACAAAACAGGCTTCATAGCTGGAATGGTATCAGTCAACTGAT
>JAKSCY010000505.1 GCA_022360355.1 Chlorobiales bacterium | reverse complement strand
TTGCATGTATTGTGCGTACAATCAAAATCTTCCGAAGTTTGACAAATGGCTCCCCCTTGAAATCGTGGAAAAAACCCTGGCGGAAGAAAAGCCCGAGTGGGTCTGGTTCGAGGGCGGCGAGGTCACCATATCCGACAAGTCGAAGGACTACCTGCTTCGGGCGATGGAAATCGGCAACAAACACGGCGTCAAAAATCGTATCAACACAAATTGCAGGAACATCGATCCGGAATGGGCCAGACGGCTTGCCGATGGCGGTCTGCGGTTTGCCTGCGTCTCCTTCGACACACTGGAGCCTGAACGATTAGAACTCCTGCGCGGCTTTCCCGAAGGAACAGGGGAAGAAAACCTGGAGCAACTCAAGGCCAACGCACTCTGTCTGGCAGACCATGGGGTGACAGTCGATCTGGAGGCAACGGTAACCCGGCACAACCTCCACGAGCTCGAAGCGTTATATGATTACGCGGAAAGCGTGGCCACGAACGGCCGAAACATTATCATGGGCGCACAATGCCTGGTTGCGACCTACGACGAGGCTTTCGGGCTATACCCGAATATGGACGAGATGAACGAAGTGTTCATGCGGCTGACCGAAAAAGCGAAAAACGGCAGCATTCCCCTGCGTATCTGCTGCTCGCCGATGGTTCGCTGCAAATATCCCGCGCTCTACGAACCGCACCCGAACATCATCTGGGTAGAATGCAGCTGCGGCTTCGATTACGTCCATGTGAATGCTACGGGTGACGTACTGCTCTGCGGTTTCTGGGATCATACCAGGACCATCGGCAATCTGAACGATGCATCCCTGCGGGAAATCTGGGAGAGAAGCGAACTGCGCCGACGGGCCATGACCGAAATCCCCGAAAACTGTGAAGGCTGCCAACACTGGGAAGGCCCCGACCGCTGCCACAACACCTGCTTCTCGATTGTCCACCGCAGTAGCGGCTCGTTCACATCCTTTGCCTATGACCTTACATGCAGGGCAATTACCGATGCCGCAAACAGAAGACCGTTATGAACAACCTTAATCCGTGGGAATATACCGAGCTGGAATTTCCCGGGCAGCTTGCCTACCTCACCGTTTCCTGTACGACCCGGTGCAATTTCAAGTGCGTCTTCTGTTCAAAAAAAGACCATGCGGTAGCCGACCTCGATTACGGGATACTTAAAAAAGCCCTTTCCGAGTCGCTACGTCTGGGTTTACGGAAAGTCGAGCTGACCGGCGGCGAGGCCCTGCTCTACCCGCATTTCTGGGATGCCGTTGCTTACCTGAATAAAAACGAGGTGATGGTGCAGCTTGTCACCAACGGCTCCCTTATCGACAGGGAGCTTGCCGGAAAACTGGCGGCTGCCCGAATAAACGTGGCTATCAGTCTCACCACCCTTGACCCGGAGGAATTCTTCTATCTGTCCGGCGGCCAGGGTGAACACCGGACCATCGTCGAAACGCTGGAACACCTCAAAGCCTCCGGTTACCGTGCGGATAACTATCCCATGTTTGCCGTACATTCCCTGGGCTCCAGGGAAAACTTCAACGAACTGGATCGCTTGCGCGCGTTTGCAGCGCAAAAAGGCTGCGGGTTTGTGTTGAACCGGGCCATCCCGGTCGGCGGCCTGCAGGCGGACAACGTGCCGTCGACGACTGATCTGAAACTGTTCCTGGACAACGAATCCGGCGATTATCCGGCATCGGTGCCCTTTTCCGGAGACACTCCCTGCAACCGCCTCAAGGCAGGCTGCTATATCGGGTCCGACGCAAAGGTACGCCCCTGCTCATCCATTGACATCGAGGTGGGCGACCTCCGTAAGGAGTCCATCACCACGATATGGCGGGAATCAGAAATCCTCGAGCGATGCCGCACCATTGACAATCATCTCGAAGGTTCGTGCGGAACCTGCCCGGAACGCAGCCGCTGCTACGGCTGCCGGGCCGTGGCTTATGCAACCTGGGGATCCCTGACCGCTCCCGATCCGGGCTGCTTCAGGTTCAGCGAAGATGTACAATTCAACGCTCAACAAGGAGGAACAGAGTGAAAGTAGCGTTCGTCGCCCCGCCTGTGCCTGCGGTTCCTCTGAGCCGGATGCAGCGGCTCTATTATTTTTACCTGTTCTCGTCCCGCGCCTTCACGGTATTCAGTCATTTAACGCAACAGGATTTCCACCGCTTCTGGATGCTCGAACCCGTCCACCTGGGGCTGCTGCAGCTTATCTCCTACCTCGAGCAGCACGGCATCGAGTGCTCTTTTTTCGGTCCGATAAGCCCGGAAGGCAAGCATGTGGACCGGGAAGAAATTCTTCTGCAGAAAATTCTCAAACGTGCAGATGAGTTCGACGCCATAGGCTTCAGCTCGATTACCGCCAGCTACAGGACCGCGGCACGCATGGCAGGGCGCATCAGGCAGGAACACCCTGACATTCCCCTGATCCTGGGCGGCAACCATGCCTGGGTACGATACGGTGAAGTCCTGCGGGAGTCGGCTTTCGACATCCTGGTGCACAAGGAGGGCGAAGAAACCACCCTGGAACTGCTCCGAGCCATGGAACGAAACGAACCGCTCCACGGCATAGCAGGAATCAGTTTTGTAGAGGAAGGCAAACTCTTCAAGACCCCGGATCGACCGCGCATGGACCGCTCCGCATTACCCCTGATCGGCTATGAACATCTGGAAGACAATTTTGCCCGCGAAGAACTTGGCGGAGACGACCGGCTGTCCATACCGATATCCAGGGTAACGCCTCTGACCGGCTGTACCAATGACTGCGTCTGGTGTGCTGATTTCTGGAAACCCGAGGTTACCGGCCAAAACCTCGACCGGTTCAAGGAGGAGGTTCGTTACCTGATGGAAAACCGCAACAGCCGCTTCTTCTACCTGGGTACCCATGATTTTCTTCATCATATCGACCGAGCCGTGGAAATTGCCGAGCAGATGAGTTCGTTACAACCGGAAATGCACTGGGAAGCCCAGACCAGGGTCAACCCTGCAGCTACCAGGGAGCATTTCCGCAAACTGCGCGAGGCTGATTGCCGCTGCCTGCATGTGGGGGTGGAAAGCGCTAATCAGGAGCTCCTCGGAATCATGGGCAAAAACATCCGGATCCCCGAGGTCATGCGCATGCTGGAATACGCCAGGGAAGAAGAGATAGAAACCCATACCTACTGGCTCATCGGCTCGCCACTCGAAACCTATGAGACAGCCCGCCAAACCATAGCCACCATGAGCAGCTGGATGCGCTCCGGCCTGTCCAGCACCGCTGAAATCAACATGCTTGTGGGTTATCCCGGCACAGAGTTTTACGAGAACAGGCATCATTTCGACATTACGTGGGTCGAGCCGGATTACAGCAATTACGATGGGCGCAACCGCCCCACCTTTGAAACAACGCACCTGACAAGCCGCGATCTGGAATACCTGTTCCACCGGGCTATGGATGAATATTGCTCGGTTATGGAAGACACCATCGGCACCAGAGAGCAGGTAACGGAAAAACTCGGGCATCGATTCCCAAATTTCGATCCCGCTTTCATGGAGGCAGCGTTTTAAAATGAACACAATGTGCATTGCCGACATACCGCTGTTCACGGCAGAACAGCGTGAAACCATTGCAAGGGTCGCCCGGAAATACCCCATGCGGGTTACGGATTATTATCTGGGGCTGATCAGGGAACCTGGTGACGCGATATACAGACAGGGTATCCCCTCGGAAGAGGAACTGACCGATGCCACCGGCCAGCCGGATCCCCTGAAAGAGGATGACCACTCCCCTGTCCCGCGTCTGCACCATCGGTACCCGGACCGGGTTCTCCTGGTGGTGACCAACAACTGCGCAATGTACTGCCGTTTCTGTACCAGAAAACGCAATATCGGCGACAGGACCACGGCAATCACCACTGAAGAGCTTGCAGATGCCGTGGAATACCTGAGCGATCATGAAGAGGTGCATGACGTTCTGATTTCAGGCGGCGACCCGTTCACCCTGCCCCTGAACGGGCTGGAAGAAATTATCAGGTCCATAAGAACCATTCCCCATATCGACATTATCAGGATCGGCACCCGCATGCCTTGCATCGATCCGAAACAGGTTACCGAAGAACTCTGCAGCATGTTGAAAAAGTACCATCCCCTCTATATCAATGTG
>JAKSCY010000652.1 GCA_022360355.1 Chlorobiales bacterium | reverse complement strand
TGCCATCCGTTTCATAAATGGTCCCTGTCAATTTTAATTTTGGTCCGGAATTGCTGAAATCGGGCAAAGTTGTCTCTGAAGTCAAGACCTGATCGCCATATTCAAATACAGCTTCACAGCCTTCACAACTTCCCAAAAGTCGGAAAGGGGATTGAGTATCTTGCGTCAGACATCCTCCAGCCTGAAATATAATCAGCGAGATTACAAACATGTATTTCACCAGGACCTCCTTGCTTTGCTTTCGCATAAACAGCCTGCTTTCACACTTCATTATAACTGATCGCGTTTGACACTTATTATCTCAGCAGTATTTGTTGTCTGTTTCAAATAGAAAGTCATCGTGACGATGAAGAAGATCACACAGGTTCTGCAAGTGAGTGTTTATCCTTGCGTAATTATTAATCTTTCTCCCATAATGATCTCATAAACTCTTTTTCTAACAGCGCTTGAAAAACTGAACTGGGGAAATCGTGATGTCTATTATTTGCAGGGTGGAGAAGGTTTTGCTGGCGATATTAATTTCAGCTGGCTTCTTTAACACCCCCAACGTTTTTAGCAGACCAGTCGATAGTGAACCAAATGATATTTCTACGGAAAACGAAATTACCAGGTTAACGTTTACCAATGCGCGTAATGGACAGGCGGCTTGGTCTCCCGATGGCTCTAAGATCTCGTTTGTCTCAAATCGCAACGGCGCGTGGGAAGTTTACATCATGAATGCCGACGGTTCCGATCAGAAAAAACTGACTGATCATAGCATCGTCGGCAGGTCATCCTGGTCCCCGGACGGAAACAGGATCCTCTTCTATTCCAATAAGAGCGGTAAATTTGCAAACTGGATAATGAATGCTGACGGCAGTGAAGCACGCATCCTGATCGATCCAACGGGGCAGGATTTCAGGCCATGTTATTCCCCGGACGGAAATAAAATCCTATTTGATTCATTTGAGCAAGGGGAAATGAACGATCATCAGCTATTTATGATGAATCCGGACGGTTCCAACCGTAAGCGCCTGACCTTTTCGAATGCATATGATTCCGATGCATGGTGGTCCAGTGACGGCTCAAAAATAGTGTTCCACTCGTCGCGGCATAGCCCGGCGGATGATCGATTTGGAATCATGGAAATCTACATTATGAATGCAGATGGATCAAACCAGAGTCGCCTCACGGCTGACGGTGGGAAGAACCAGTATCCCTGCTGGTCGCCGGACGGCAAAAGAATCGCCTATGTTTCCGAACGAACGGGAAACCGTGATATTTTCATTATGAACTCGGATGGCTCCGGAACGATGCAGTTAACGCACCATAAAGCGGACGACTCTTCTCCCTACTGGTCTCCCTGCGGTAAAAAGATAGTCTTCGATTCTGCGCGGGAACCCGGCAGCCAGGAGATATTCGTGATTACCCTGAAGAATGATTGAACCTTTTCTCGATATTCGATTCGAATTCCGTCCATTGTTCTATTCCCAGCTTCCCTCAGACTAATAATGTCCGTAACTGTTTGAATAATAATGAGATGTGTGGGGTACGTCATCCTGAAGGCAACTGCAGAGTTTTTTGCTTTGAAGGATCTCAACGCCACAATCGTACTCGATGAAGGGTAAGATCCTTCCCGGGTTTAAATCTACGGTGGGTGCGTCAGGATGACGGCCCTTTAAGTTCCGTCAACTGAAAGATCCTTTATGAGGCTCGTCCACCGTGGCTGGAAGAATGACATCTCTTAGCGAATTAGATTGCCTTTTGACTGCTCACCTGATCCACTTAATCAGGGATTAATCAGT
>JAKSCY010000322.1 GCA_022360355.1 Chlorobiales bacterium | reverse complement strand
GCGTTGCCGAGATTGCCGAGAGCGACCCCGCCAACCGAAGCCAGTCCGGCATGACGCCCCTGGGCAAGGCTGCGAGTAACGATATATAAAACGCCTGGTCCGGGCGTTATTGCCAGTATCAGGCTGGCGGCCACAAAGGTCGCAAACACTGGTAGAGGTGGGAATAAGTCGTTCATTTATAAAATCTTATTGATTTGCCGAAGAGAGCATCCATCAGCTGCGGAAAAACGGATTCTATACCGGTACATGAAATTCCGTTTCTCCATAGTTTTCAACGAGCGCTCCGAAGTAAAGACAAAAAAGCTCAAGGTGCTCACCCAGGTAGAGCTTTTCCCGTTCATGCTCAGGGAGATGATCAAACTCTTTTGTATCGATCAAGGGCGGCAGCACAATGGCAATATTTTCTGTGATTCCGGAAATTTTTTTCAAGACTATATCAGCAGGCGGTTGTGTGTTCGAATTTATAAAACGATATGCGTGATCATGGCCGGTTACCGCCCAGTCCGGGTCAATAAATGCTGCATTTATTGATGGGAGCTTCTCCAATATACGTTGGTCAAGGACACTTCCGTGAATAAAGGAAACATGATGAAGAAGTCCGGCTTTTTTGACATTTCTGATTGCCTGTTCCTGATGCGATGTATTGATTTCTATAGTAAATACGTGTTTTGCGCTTCTTGCAAGTGATATAGTCGTAAAACCGGCACCTGTGCACGCTTCCAATACCGTGCGTCCCTTGAAACGATCAGCGAAATGGGAGGTGAAACGTTGATCGATGCCCATAATAAAGGTATGCTCGTCGGCTATATAGTCATCACCAAATTTTTCCCGAATCGTATTGGAATTCATCTGTTCATCCTGACTCGTTTGCCGGGGAGCCCAGCCGTCTGTAAGCGGTAATGCCGAGGACAATCAGCGCAATAAGCAGTGACACAAACTTGATCGGGTCGCTCAGCTCCTCCCAGTTGAAAAGGTATCCTTCAATGAGCGTAAAGACGCCGCCGAAAACCATGCCCGGGCCGAGAGCCGGAATACGGATAAAGGTTCCTGCAATAATTGCAATCAGCCCTACGGGCACCGCGGTGAAAAACAGGTGCATCTGATGCTGCCTTCTTGCCGCGTCCAGCTTTGCCGATGCTTCCTGCTGTTTTTTTGCTATTTCCGTTTTTTCTTCGGATGTGATTTTTCCCGGCGAGGGTTCTTCGTAAAGCTCTCGGGTATGGAAGTCTTCCCATTCGGGGGGCGGGCTGAAGGTTTTGACGCCATAAAGAACGAGCATCGGAAGCAATATCGCTATCCCCATGGCTATGGCAAAGTTGATGCCTTTCATTGTTTATTTCTCCTTTAGGGCACCGCTATAAATTGTCATGAGCGTCATGAGTACGAGGCGGACGGAGCACAGAAACCGGAGTGTACACAGGGTACATGAGGATTTCGAGCACCGACCAACGAAGTAATCACGACGCGTAATAAATTAATAGAGGTGCCCGTTATTTGTTTTTTGCTATGACCCACACAGCATGAACAATGCCGGGAATGTAGCCGAGAATCGTCAAGACGAT
>JAKSCY010000294.1 GCA_022360355.1 Chlorobiales bacterium | reverse complement strand
CTCCTGGCCGACCCGGAAATCGCCGCTGGCCATGGACATCAGGAGGCAGATTCCGGCCATGGCGATGAAGATGCTGGCCGTGACGTGGGCCATGAACCTGACCCGACCGACGTCGATCCCCGAAGCAAAGGCCCCCTCCTCGTTGCTGCCGATGGCGTAAATGTGGCGGTGGAGGGCGGTGCGGCTGATGACGGCCCAGACGACCAGGGCCGCGGCCAGGATCAGAACCGGGAAGGGCAGGAAATCAAAAACCTTGGACCGGTAGACCTTGTAGAAGAAGCGGGGTACGTAGCCGCCGGCCACGGGCAGGATGGTCTGGGCGATGCCCCAGAAGAGGGTCATGGTGGCAAAGGTGGTGATCAGCGGCGACATCTTCAGCCGGCCGATGAAAAAGCCGTTCAGGACCCCGCTGCCCATGAGGATCACGGCGCAGCCCAGGAGGACAACCGGGGCCACGTTGGCGTCGGTCATGATGGAGGCGGTCAGGCAGGTGAAAAGCGAGAGGGCGTAACCGATGGAGAAATCCACGCTGCCGGAGATGATGATGATGGCCTGGGCCATGGCCGCCAGGATGAGGGGGGTGTAGGCCATCAGGTTGGAGCGCATGATCCGGTAGGAGAAGAAGTTGCTCTGGTAGTAGAAGTTGACCCCGATCAGGGCCGCCAGGATCAGGAGGCTGGGGAAGGAGGGGTCCCTGACCACCTTCATCAGGACGGTCTTGCGGAGGCCGTTTTTATCGGATCCGGTCATGTTTTTCATGCCACCACCCCGACCCGGAGAGAGGATTTGATCAGGACCTCATCGGACAGGTCGGCGTGGGGAATCTCATCGGCGATCCGTCCCTCGAACATGATCAGAACCCGATCGCAGTTGCAGATCAGCTCCTCGTTGCTGCTGGCGTAGAGGATGACCGAGGTCCCCTGGGCGGCCAACTCCTGGACCAGCCGGTAGAGGGTATCCTTGGCCTGGATGTCGATGCCCTTGGCCGGGTCGTTGAGGAGAAGGACCCGGGGGGTGAACTGGAGCCAGCGGCCGAAGACGACCTTCTGCTGGTTGCCTCCGCTGAGGTTGCTGACCAGGTTGCGATGATGGGGCGTCTTAATCTCGCTTTTGAAGATGATCCGCCTGGTGATCTCGATCAGCTCCTTGAGCCTGTGGATCACTCCGGTGCCCCTGAGGCAGAAACGGGGGAAGACCACGTTGTCCAGGATGCCGTGGCAGGTGAAGAGCCCCTCCTCCAGCCGATCCCCCGGGACCAGGTAGATCCCGTCCCGGATGGCGTGCTTGGGATGCTTGGCCCGGTGCTGCCGACCGCTCAGAACGAGCCGGCCCTTGGTGGGCTGGAGGGAGCCGGCCAGGAGCATGACCAGCTCTTCCTGACCCTGACCATGGAGGCCGCCGATTCCCAAGACCTCGCCTTTTTTGACTGAAAAGGAGATGTCGTGGAGCCGCTTTCGATAGGAGACATCCTCGAGGCTGAGGATCGGCTCGGCTTGGTCCAGGTCGGCCAGCTCCTTTTTTTCAAAGTCGACCACGCAGCCGTCCTCGCTGGCCACCAGAGGGACGATCAGCTTCTCGTCCCGAGGTTGGTTCTCAAAGTCCACCGTGCCCACGGTCTCGCCGTTTCTGAAGGCGATGACCAGATCGCACATCCGGGTGATCTCCCACAGTCGGTGGGAGATGAAGATGACCGAGACCCCTTCCTTTTTCAGCTCCTCCACCTTCTTAAAAAGCTGCTCCACATGGTAGTACTCCAGGGCCGCGGTGGGCTCGTCCAGGATGAGCATCTTCGGTTTTTGGGACAGGGCCTTGGCGATCTCGACCATCTGCTTCTGGGCCGGAGACAGATCGGCCACCTTCTCGTCGATGGCCAGATCGCCGGGGATCAGGTCGTCCAGGATCCGGGCCGATACCTCCCGGGCCTTTTTATTATCCAGGAAGAACCTCCCCTGGCGTTCCTCGTGGCCCAGGAGGATGTTCTCCCAGACGGTCAGATCGGGGATGAGGCTCAAGTTCTGGTGGGCCAGGACGATCCCGAACCGCCTGGCG
>JAKSCY010000194.1 GCA_022360355.1 Chlorobiales bacterium | reverse complement strand
TGTACGTGTGGCAGCAGATGAGGAGAGCGATCAGGAGGGCGGATTACGGCTTGATCAGGTGGCGTTTGACGAGCCTGAAACACTTCGCGGGGATGAACATATTCTGGATGTCTTCGAACGGCTGAACGATAGCAGTGCAGGCAGACTGCTCACTGTTACAGATCAGGACGGCGTCTACGAGGGCGTTGTTTTCAAATCCGATCTTCTGCGTGAAATAGCCCTGTTGTTCCACTTTTCGGAAACAGGGGCTACCCTTGAACTCGAGGCGCCTGCACTGGGTGTAAAAGTCTCTGAAATTATCGGTGTCATAGAAAAAAACGACGCTATGGTGCTGAGTTTCGGGGTTATAGAGCCCGAGCCGGGTGCGCAGACGATGGTTATGACTTTCAGAGTACAGTGCCAGGATGTTTACCGTCTTGTTGCCAACCTTGAGAAATACGGCTATTTCATCCGCTACGCGAAGCCTGCCGCCGACGGAGGTGTTGATGAGCTTCGGGAAAAGGCCCTTGAATTCATGCGGTACATCGACATGTAAGGCTCGGGTTCAGCCTGACAATGGCCGTATAGAGCTGCTTTTTGTAATCCTTCGCACTGATTTATGTCTGAAAACTCTTCGGCGGTCATAGAGAAAATCCGGAACAGGGCAAGAGAACTGAACTCTGAAATTATCGGGATACGCCGCGATATACATCGTCACCCTGAATTGTCGTTTCAGGAGTTTCGTACCACTGCTCTGGTCCGGGAGTATCTCCTGCGACAGGGGCTGAAGATTGAGCATGATTTTCTCGAGACCGGTGTGGTTGCCGTGCTTGAAGGAGGGGGGCAGGAGAAATCGGGTGGAAACATGGTTGCTCTCCGCGCCGATATCGATGCCTTGCCGCTTCAGGAAGAAAACAGCCATGATTTCTGTTCCGCTGAAAAAGGAAAGATGCATGCCTGCGGGCATGACATGCATACTGCTATTCTTCTGGGAACGGCAGCAGTGCTTGCGGAAATCAGGGATTTTCTTCCGGGCGATGTGCTTTTTGTTTTTCAGCCCGCTGAAGAAAGGGCTCCCGGAGGTGCCAGGCCGCTTCTCGAGGCCGGGCTTTTCGACCATTACAAGCCGTCTGCCATTTTTGCGTTGCATTGTTTGCCGCATCTTCGGGCAGGCAAGATCGCCCTTCGTGAAGGCAGCCTGATGGCTGCTGCCGATGAGCTCTACATTACCGTTCACGGTGAAGGTGGGCACGCCTCGGCCCCTCATAAGGCTGCAGACCCTGTGCTTGCGGCTGCTCATATCATTACGTCCCTTCAGCATCTTGTCAGCAGGGTTGCATCGCCCTATGAGCCTGCTGTTGTTTCAATAAGCTCGATAAATGGTGGCAATGCAACGAACATTATCCCGGGTAAGGTGGTCATGTCCGGTACCCTGCGCACCATGAATGAAGAGCTTCGGGCGCTGATGCACAAACGTCTCAGGAAGAATATCGAGCATATCGGCAAAGGTATGGGGGTTGAGGCGGAGCTTGATATCGTCAACGGGTATCCTGTACTTGTTAATCACCCGGCAACTACCAGGGCTCTTCATCAGGCATTGGTTGCATATCTCGGTGAGGATAATGTTGAGGAATGCGAGCCGTCGATGACCGCCGAAGATTTTTCGTACTATCTGCAGCACTGTCCCGGCACGTTTATTCAGCTTGGTACCGGGAGGGAGGAGCCCGAAAAAGGTGATACGCTGCATTCTCCGTTTTTCAACCCGGATGAATCCTCGATAATCACAGGCATGGGGATTATGAGTTATGCAGCATGGAGCTGGCTGGAAAGCGCGAAGTGCCGGTAACGAGTAACGAATGGCAAGAGACGGGCGGAATCAGCTTGTCGTCACGAGCCCCGGGTAAATCGGGGCTTATGGCTTGTCATTATCTTACATTTACGCCTTGTTGTCCGAACCCAGCACATGAATGATCTTGTGCTTGTAGAGCTCTTTCAGTGAATCTCTTGCAGGGCCCAGGTACTTTCTCGGGTCGAATTCTCCAGGTTTTTTATCCAGCACTTCGCGGACCGCTGCAGTCATGGCAAGACGTCCATCGGAATCGATATTGATCTTGCAAACGGCGGATTTTGCAGCTTCTCTCAACTGATCTTCGCTGATTCCTATGGCGTCTTTCAGTTTGCCTCCATGTTCGTTGATGGTTTTGACCAGATCCTGTGGTACGGACGATGAGCCATGCAATACGATCGGAAAACCCGGAATACGTTTTTCGATCTCCCAGAGGATATCAAGGCGTATTTTCGGGTCCTCGCCCGGCTTGAACTTGAACGCGCCATGCGATGTTCCTATAGCAATTGCAAGGCTGTCGACCCCGGTTTTGGTGACAAAATCTTCTACCTCTTCAGGCTGTGTGTAGGTGTGCGTTTCGGAAGCGACTTCATCTTCAACACCGGCAAGCACGCCAAGTTCGCCCTCGACGGTAACGTCATGCTGATGAGCATACTCCACAACTTTTCTGGTAAGAGCGACGTTGTCATCGTAGCTCAGATGAGAGCCGTCTATCATGACCGATGAGAAACCTGTTTCAATACAGTCCTTGCACAGCTCGAAGGTGTCTCCATGATCGAGGTGAAGCACGATAGGAACTGGAGTTCCAAGTTCTTCTGCATACTCGACGGCACCGCGAGCAAGGTTGCGAAGCAGGGTCTGGTTTGCATAGTTGCGTGCTCCTTTTGAAACCTGGAGGATGACAGGGGATTTTGTTTCAACACAGGCCATGATTATTGCCTGCAACTGTTCGAGGTTGTTGAAGTTGTATGCAGGGATCGCGTAGCCGCCTTTTACGGCTTTGGCAAACAGATCTCTGCTGTTGACCAGGCCAAGTTCTTTATAGCTTACAGGTTTCTGTTGCATCAAAAGGTCTCCATTGATTGTTATGGATGTCAAATTTCGGAGGCAAGATACGACAGTAGAGGGGATGATACAACAGTAAATCAACTGAAAGATTTATTCTCGTGGAAAACCCGGGAACTGGTCCAAAACGTCGGATCGCACAGTGCACTTGGGTGGTTTGACACCGGCAGGAATTGCCGTTCGGCAGGGCAAGTGTTCTCTAAATCCGGTAGTACAGTAAATGGGGTTGATCCCTGAGAGAAAGAGACAAAAAAAACGTCCAAGTGGCGGGAGAGAAGATTCCACAGGAACCGGAGTTCCGGCAAAGGCCGGCCTGAAGGCGGGTACTTTCGCCGTGATTTACGGTGATTACCCAGGGGTTTGGTCTTCAAACAAAGAGACTACCGGAATGGGAGTCTGGGTGTTGAGGTAAATAATTGCTACTGCCGGGAATTTATTGATCATTCTTAAGTTTGATATTCAGGTGGTTTATAATGTTTGAGTTGATTATTCAAAGTTGAGGAAAGACAGCCAATGTTCGTATGTATAAGAAAGTTCACTTTTTTTTCGGCTTTTTTGCTGTTTGCTTTTGTTCTGCCCTTTTCTGCAGCGCAGTCTAAAACATCTCAGCTTCCGGTAAAAGATGTTGTTTTTCAGCCTTCTCCTGTTCAGAAAGAAGCTGAACGGTATCTCAGTCGATACCTTATGCAATATCATTTCAGGAAGGTGTCGGTTAATGATTCTCTTTCACAGGAGATTCTTTCACGTTTCCTTGATCAGCTTGATGAAACGAGAAGTTATTTTTCGGCACCACAGGCCGAGTCTTTTCGGAAAGAGGCAGGCAAAAGGATTGACGACCAGTTTCTTTTGGGCAAGGCTGACATCGGTTTCAGGGTTTACAACACCTTCCTGAAACAGGCCAAGCAGAAAATGCGTTTCATGATTGACCAGCTTGACACTGCCCGCTTTGATTTCAACGTTTCGGAGATGCTTGATCTCAAGAGAAAAGATGCACCGTGGCCTGCTGATACGGCTGAACTTCAGGATCGCTGGCGCAAGGAGGTCAAGTACCAGTTGCTTACCCTTAAATATTCCGGCGAAGAAAACGAGGATGAGCCCCGCGAGGTTCTTATAAAGCGTTATAAAAATCGTCTTTCTTTGCTTGAGCAGCAGACCGCCGAGGATGCTTTTCGGGCATTTAACTATGCTCTGACGACATCGTTCGATCCTCATACCAACTACTTTTCACCCCGGGATTATGAGAATTTCCAGATTGATATGAGTCGTTCACTTGAAGGAGTCGGTGCAAAGTTGCAGAGCGAGAACGAGTACACTGTTGTCAACGAGGTTATTCCCGGCGGTCCCGCATTCAGAAGTGATCAGCTCAAAAAGGGTGATAAGATTATCGGTGTGGGTCAGAACTCCGAAGGTGATATCGTTGATATTGTCGGATGGAGAATCACTGACGTAGTCCAGCTTATTCGCGGTAAGAAAGGCTCAGTGGTGCGTTTGAAGATTCTTCCGGTAAGCCAGGGAAACAGGGGGCCTGCAAAGATTATCCGGATTGTCAGGGATGAAGTCAAACTGGAGGAACAGTCTGCGCGTAAAGAAATAATCAATCATGACGGGAAAAAAATCGGCGTTATAACAGTTCCCGCTTTCTACCTTGATTTCGAGGGCCAGAAGCAAAAAAAGCCTGACTACAAGAGCACCAGCAGGGATGTCAGGAAAATCCTGGCCGAACTCAAACAGGAAGGAGTTGAGGGCATTGTTCTTGACCTGAGAAACAACGGGGGAGGAGCTCTCGAGGAAGCAGTCAAGCTTACCGGTCTTTTCATTCCTGAAGGGCCTGTTGTGCAGATAAGGAACTCCCATGGCGGCATCATGGTTCTGCGTGACAAAGAGCCCGATGTTGGGTACGACGGGCCGCTTGCCGTACTGGTTAACCGTTACAGCGCTTCCGCATCTGAAATACTTGCCGCGGCAATACAGGATTATGGCAGGGGAGTGGTTCTCGGCGGCAGGACGTTCGGAAAAGGCACTGTGCAGAGCATTCTCAAGATCAACAGACCTTTCAACTTTTTCTATAAAAACGATGACCTTGGGCAGGTAAAGCTGACCGTTGCCAAGTTCTATCGCATTTCAGGTGAAAGTACACAGCATCTTGGGGTGGAGCCTGATATCGTTTTCCCCTCGCTCATTGACAATGAGATCGTTGGAGAGGACACCTATTCCAGCAGCCTGCCGTGGGATGTCATCTCGTCTATAGGGTATTCAGGCGTTTCCCGGCTCAAAGATGATGACATATCCGCTCTTAAGGAGCGATATCTTGACAGGACGAGCCGCGATTCTCTTTACGCGAGGTACATCGATGATCTCAATGCGCTGAACAGTTTCAGGAAAAAAGAGGAGGTTTCACTTTACGAGCCTGATTTCAAGGCTGAAATGGAACGGATGCAAAACCTGGAAGCACGGTGGAACAAGGAGGATCAGCCGGATCTCCTTCTTAAACAGTCTGCGGCAATTGTTGCGGATATGACAACTCTTTTACAGGAAGGTATTGCCGGGGCCGAGCCGGTTCCCTGGGAGGCTGGCCGGGGCGGCAAGTAAAGGGTATCCCTGTTTATTCCGCGATTCTAATTACATCGCTGATCCCGACCTGTCGGGACTCATGGTTGTTGTTGCAGCTTGGATTTGGCTTTTCGTATCTGCTCGTCCACGGATGCAAATGAAGTACTGCCATGAGATTGCTTTGTGTTGACGCTTGCTTCCGGTTTCAGGGCATCGTAAAGATCCTTGTCGAAAAGATCGGAGAAGTTCCTGTAGTTTTCCAGAGGGATTTTCGGCAGGGAAGTGCCCGATTCAATCGCATGGGTTACGATCTTTCCGGTTATCCTGTGAGCATCTCGAAAGGGCAGGTTTTTTCTGACCAGATATTCTGCGATTTCTGTTGCAAGGCTCAGATCCTCTCCGGTCAGTTTGGCCAACCTTTCTTCGTTCAGCTTTGTATGTGCCAGCATTTTCGTGAAAATTCTCACGCTTGAAGTTGTCGATTTTACAGAATCGAACAATGGAGGTTTATCCTCCTGCATATCCCTGTTGTAGGAGAGCGGAAGGCCTTTCATGACCGTCAGGATGTTTATCAGGTTTCCGTATACTCTGCCGGTTTTGCCCCGAACAAGTTCCGCGATGTCGGCGTTTTTTTTCTGCGGCATGATCGAAGAACCGGTCGAGAATGCATCGCTGATCTCAAGGTAGCCGAATTCGGTACTGCTCCAGAGTATAAGGTCTTCGCAAAATCTTGAAAGGTGCATCATAATAATCGAGCATGCCGAGATGAACTCGATGATGATATCGCGGTCACTGACCGCGTCTATGCTGTTATCAAACAAATCGCTGAAATCCAGCAGCTCCATGCTTCTTTTCGCATTGAGGGGCAGTGTGCTGCCCGCGAATGCAGCGGCACCGAGCGGAGAAATGTTGACCCGTTTGGAGAGATCTTTCAGCCTTTCTCCGTCACGGTGGAACATGTTGAACCAGGCGAGATAGTAGTGTCCTGCAGAGACAGGTTGCGCCCGCTGGAGATGGGTATAGCCGAAAATAATCGTGTGGCGGCAGGCTTCAGCTCTTTCTACAAGAAGTTCTTTCAGGTTTTTAAGTGCATTGTCCAGTTCCTCGATTGCCCGTTTCATGTAAAGTTTCGTGTCTGTGGCAACCTGGTCGTTCCGGCTCCTTCCCGAATGCATTTTGCCTGCTATCGGCCCGATTTTTTCTTTCAGGCGGTTTTCTATCACTGTATGGATGTCTTCATCCTCCCAGTCGGGTACCAGCGCTCCGGAGCTGATTTCCTGTTCGATTTCCTCCAGTCCTTCGACGATCAGTCTTGCTTCCTCCACCGGGATAATCGCTTCTTCCGAAAGCATCGTCACGTGCACGATCGAGCCCCTGATGTCTTCCTGGTAAAGCACCTTGTCGACTTCCACGGAGGAAGAAAAAAGAAGCGCTTCCCGGTCAAACGGTTCGGCAAAACGGCTTTGCCAGAGAAGTTCTTTTT
>JAKSCY010000267.1 GCA_022360355.1 Chlorobiales bacterium | reverse complement strand
TGTCTGCAGAGATATCAGAGACACTTGCCGACATGAAAAACAGGGCGTTCATGGTGTTTCACCCGGCATGGGGGTATTTTGCCGACGAGTTCGACCTTCGCCAGATCGCTATCGAGAGAGATGGAAAAGAGAGGACTCCTCAATCATTAAGCGAGGTTATCCGGGAAGCAAAAAAGCGCGGTATCAGGGTTGTTTTTGTATCACCGGCGTTCAGCGCTCTTCAGGCCGAAACCATTGCCCGTGAAATCGGGGGCATTACCGCCGTAGCCGATCCCCTTTCTGGTGACTATATTGAAAACCTGAGAAGTGTCGCCAACGCTTTTGCGGAGAGTATGCAATGAGGTCTCCTGTTGTGACAGTAAAAGAACTGTCTGTTGTTTTAGGCGGAACGAAAATTCTGGACGGTCTTTCCCTGAATGTCCAAAAGGGAGAGTTTCTTGGAATAGTAGGGCCGAATGGAGGGGGGAAAACAACCCTGCTCAGGGTTATTCTCGGTCTGCAGAAGCCAACGTCCGGAAGTGTAAAGGTTTTCGGCAATGATCCGATTGAATCCAGAAGCAGAATCGGATATGTCCCCCAGCACCTTTTTTTCGATAGGGACTTTCCTGTTACCGTGGGTGAAACAGCATTAATGGGCCGGCTTTCCAGAAAGAGTTTGTTCATGAGATACGGCAGAGAGGACCGTGCATTGGCGGATCAGGCATTGGAGACCGTCGGGATGACAGATTTGAAAAAACGACAGGTTGGAAAACTGTCAGGCGGAGAGCTTCAGCGCCTTCTCATTGCAAGGGCTCTTGCCGCTCAACCGGAACTGCTACTGCTCGACGAGCCGACGGCGAGTATTGATCCGGAGATGAAAACAACTATCTACGATCTTCTGGATAACCTGACACAATCAGTGACAATCATTCTGGTGACGCACGATACCGGCACTATAAGCCGGAAGGTTTCGAGGATAGCCTGCCTGAACTGCCGGGTAACGGTGCACGATCCGGAGGAGATTACAAGTGAGGAGCTTTCCGGCACATACAAATATCCGGTCGATATGGTGAAACATGAAGGACATACCTGAAATAGCCTCAAACATCACAGAAAATGGCAGACATTCTCCGCTATGAGTTTATGCAGAACGCCGTCGCCGCGGCTCTTCTTGCGAGTCTTGCCTGCGGTATTATCGGAACCTATGTTGTTGTCCGAAAAATCGGTTTTATCAGTGGCGGCATAGCGCATGCGGCGTTTGGAGGTATCGGCATCGGTTATTACCTAGGGGTGAATCCCTTGCTCGGTTTGATCCCGTTCAGTCTTTTTTCCGCTTTGGGGATCGGGCTGCTGAGTAAAAAGGCAAAAGTGGCTGAAGATACTGCAATAGGATCGTTCTGGGCTGCGGGCATGGCTGTAGGAGTTCTTTTTATCGGACTTGCACCGGGGTATGCCCCGGATCTTTTCAGCTATCTTTTCGGCAACATTCTC
>JAKSCY010000761.1 GCA_022360355.1 Chlorobiales bacterium | reverse complement strand
GAGTTGCCGTGGGAATACCTTAAAGTTCTTTTTGAAGAGTGTGCCAAGGACGGTATACGTTTTGCCTCGATTACCGGCGGAGAGCCTCTGTTACATTCCGATTTTGCAAAAATCCTTTCCGGAGTGCGTTCGTTCAGCGAAAGTTTAAATGTATCAACAAACGGAACCTTGTTGACACCCGACACCGCACGTCTTATTGCCGAAACCGTTGACTCTGTCAATATCAGTCTTGATGCTCCAGTTGCTCAGCTGCATGACAGGTTTCGCAGTATCGCAGGAGCTTTCGACAAAGCGTTGGCGGCTATAGATTTTTTGGCCGGAAAATCAACAACAGTTGTTGTACAGACAACCGTCAACAGATTAAACATTGACAGCCTGCCGGAACTGGGTGAAATTATTGAAAAAGCAGGTGCTTCTGTATGGAGTGTCCGGCTTCCTCTTCCCAGTGGTAATTATTTGAAGAACAAGGAGATGTTTCTCTCACCCAAAGAGGTCAGGGAATACGAAGAGAAGCTGGTATCGCTCAGGGAACACAACTTTTCCATGGAAGTTTATTCGGGTATTCCTGTGGTATGGTCGAGAAAGGAGCCATATGTGTACGAGAATAAACCAGATCGTCTTATTTCATGTGCAGCAGGAACGATCATGGCCGCCGTTTTGGCAGACAGGAGAATTACCCCTTGTATTTTGTTTTCAGGCACTGACTTCGCCGAGCCAATGCCTGATCCCGGGGAGTTTAGATCGTTGTGGAAAAACAGTTCCTATTTTAACAAATTGCGGCAAATCAAGTTGCATGACCTGCCGTTATGCAGAAGCTGCAGCCATTTCGGGGATGTATGCCAGACCGAATGCCGGGCAAAATCATATCTTTTCTATGGCGATATAGCCACACCCGATCCTGATTGTGATTTCTATTTGAATTCGCCAACCGGAAGTTAACGTGCGGGTACCCACCGGGACCCGTGATGTTTGCCCTGCGCTCCGATACGGTAACAAACGCAATGAGTCCGCTCCCGTTTTCGGCATGGTCTGGAGCCGTCTGGTGCCGCTTGAGGGTTTCACAG
>JAKSCY010000523.1 GCA_022360355.1 Chlorobiales bacterium | reverse complement strand
GCGAAGTTTATTACTACCCAATGCGCTTGAGTTGTGTGTGAATGCAAACGCAACTCAAGCAGCACAGAAAACTATTTATACGGATCCACTAAAAACTTGAATCCGCCGGCATCGGTGAAAAAAAGCTTGTCTTTATTCTCATCAAACCAGGCACGCCATTGCTGTGGCCAGGCGAATTGAACATCCGTATAGCGCCTCAGGATTCGAGCGGCCCGATTGTGCTCATCGGTTCTTTCACGCGTGCGTTCTTCGAGCACCGAGATAGCCTTGTCCAGCAATTTAATGTCCCTGTTGGAGATTCCCCAGGCTTTGGCGTCCTCATCGATGTAAAAACGCGATGAGTATAAAGAATCCGTACGCACATACTCGATATTCTCAAGAAAATACTCATAGTACTTCATGCCATCCAAACCAAACTTTGCAATGAGATCATCGGAAAAAGTTCGTTTGAGATGCATCTGGCGATACTTCTCCATCTCTTCTTTAGCTTTGGCAGGGTCATCCGGAAAATAATCCTTGTAAAGATCGGGCAACGCTTTCAACAACAAGCAGTAATCGAGCAGGCTGATGCGGTTATTGGTAATGCGTCGTACGAACGGCTGCTGACCATCAAATTTCGTGATGTAGTGGATGGAGTTGATGAAGGTCTTTTTAAGCTCCTCGGTCATCTGTCCTGGAGCGGCGACCCATCCCCAATGAAAGAGGTTACCATGCCGACCTAGCGCGACTGCGTTCGGTCCCTTTGTGTTCAATCCGGAAGACATTACTTCGGCGTCGGGAGAATCATCAAAATCATTTCCTTGGGCTACAACACCCCAGCCGAGTTCTTTGTCTTCTTCGCCGTCTGCTGTCTGTACTTTCCAGACCTTCATAGTTTCACCAAGATCTTTGCCATAGTGATAATGCAGGTAACTTTTGGGAGTGGGGTAATCAGTGTATTCAATCGTGACTTTTAAAGGGGTGTTGAATATTTCATGTGAAGACTTCACATGGTGGGCAGAATGGCCCAGGCACATTCAAAGCCAGTTGATTTTGCAGCCTGACATCCGACCGATTATCATATCGCCACTGCCGATCAGGACAGTGGATTTCGACCAATTGTCGGGCAGGCTTTTGGGAATTTCTTTGTAACCCCATTTGTAATCGAGGACGAGAACATCGAAATC
>JAKSCY010000277.1 GCA_022360355.1 Chlorobiales bacterium | reverse complement strand
GATGACGGAGAACACGACCCCGGCGATGGCCAGCCAGAAATAGCCCGCCTCCACCAAGGCCGCCAGAACCACCCACTTGGCGTAAAACCCGGCCAGGGGCGGTACGCCAATCATGCTGACCATCAACAACATCATGATTGCGGCGAACCACGGACTACGTTGGTTCAGCCCCTTGAAATCGTCAAGCCGGTCAGCTTCCAGGCCTTCGCGCCCCATCAGAATAACCACGCCGAATGCCCCGGCCGCCATGAGCACATAAATGATGGTGTAATAAAGTGCCGCCTCAAGCCCGCCGTGATCCCATGCCAGCAAACCGAGAAAAATGAATCCCACATGGGCGATGGTGGAATAAGCGAGCATACGCTTGATATTGGTTTGCGCAATCGCAACGATATTGCCCAGCGCCAGGGATAATACAGCCAACACCGTCAGCATCGCCTCCCAGCTCGGTGCCACGCCGGCGAATCCGTCCACGATGACCCGAACGGCTAGGGCAAAGGCGCCCAGTTTCGGTGCCGAACCAATAAAAAGAGTCACGCAGGTTGGCGCACCGTGATAAACATCCGGTAACCACATATGAAAAGGCACCGCGCCGAATTTGAATGCCACGCCGACTAACACGAACGCCAGTCCGACCAGCACAGCTAAATCGTTGGAGTCGGCCCGCCCAAGTGCCTCGCCGATCTCGGCAAGGCCCAGAGAACCGGTGACACCGTAGATAATCGAAATACCGTATAGCAAAGCACCCGAAGCGATGGCGCCGAGAACGAAATATTTCATGGCCGATTCGGCCGCTATCGGCGAATCCCGATCGAACGCTACCATCGCGTAGAGCGCCAAAGACAGCAGCTCCAGGCCCAGATAGACCGTCAGCATGCCGTATGCCGAGATCATTACCATGATGCCCAGCAAGGCGAACAAGCCGAGCACATAATACTCACCCTTATAGTACGGCCGCCCCTTGAGATAGGCACGAGAATATAGAAATACACCCGCTGTCACGGCCAGGGTGAACAGTTTGAGCAGG
>JAKSCY010000384.1 GCA_022360355.1 Chlorobiales bacterium | reverse complement strand
GTTATCAGTGTTCACTGCCACAATGACCTTGGACTTGCCGTGGCAAATACGCTCAGTTCCGTCGAAAATGGAGCAAGACAGGCAGAGTGTTCGATCAACGGCATCGGCGAGAGAGCAGGCAATGCTTCCCTCGAAGAAATTGTGATGGGATTGAAAGTACGGAGCGACCTGCACAACTACTATACCGGTGTTGTAACCGAAGAAATCTTCAACACCAGCCGCATGGTCTCTTCATTTACCGGCCTGATTATCCAGCCGAACAAGGCGATCGTCGGCGACAATGCGTTTGCCCATGAGTCGGGCATACACCAGGACGGTATGCTGAAAAACCGGCAGACCTACGAGGTCATGACCCCTGAATCCGTCGGTGTTCCGCAGACAACCATCGTGCTCGGACGCCATTCGGGCAAGCATGGGTTACAGGCAAGGCTCAGCTCACTGGGCTACAAGGTTACCGGTGCCGAACTGGAGAAAGTCTATGAGCGGTTTTTGTCGATAGCCGACAAGAAAAAAGAAATTTATGATGACGACCTGAGAGTGCTCATGGGAGACGAGTTGAACAAGCCGCTTGAACCGCTTGAGCTCGACTACCTGCACGTTAACAGCGGCACGGCATCGATCCCGACCGCAACGGTCCGCATAAAAGCCAGAGGCAAAACTTATGAAGAATCGTCAACGGGAGACGGTCCTGTCGATGCATGTTTCAAGGCAATCGAACGGGCGCTGAGCCTTGGTTCACTGCTTTATTCCTACTCGGTGCGCTCAACAACCGCAGGCCGTCAGGCACTCGGAGAAGCAACCGTCAGGCTCAAGGATGGTGAACAACTTTTTACCGGGCGTGGTGTTTCAACCGATATCATCGAAGCAAGTGCCAAAGCATACCTGCAGGCACTGAGTCTCAGGCAGGATTCAAAAGAACATGACAACAACACAACAATCGATAACGGGATATAACGATCATGGCACAAACGATAACGCAGAAAATCCTCGCAAAAGCTGCCGGGCGCAAATTTGTCGAAGCAGGCGAGAGTGTATGGCTCAATGTCGACATCCTGCTGACCCATGACGTATGCGGTCCGCCTACTTTCGACATATTCAGGGAAAAATTCGGCCCCGGCGCAAAGGTATGGGATCCCGAGAAAGTCGTCATACTGCCCGATCACTACATCTTCACCGAGAACGAGCATGCACGCCGCAACATCGATCTGCTTCGGCAGTTCGCCGAAGAACATGACCTTCCCAATCATCACGATGTAGGGACCGACCGCTACAAAGGGGTTTGTCATGTCGCCCTTGCCCAGGAAGGATACAATCTTCCCGGCACGGTTCTTTTCGGTACCGACTCGCACACCTGCACATCGGGTGCGTTCGGCATGTTCGGCACGGGAATCGGCAACACCGATGCAGCCTTCATTCTTGGTACAGGAAAAATCTGGGAAAAAGTCCCCGAATCAATGAAGTTCATCTTTGAAGGCCAAATGCCGGACTACCTCGCGGCAAAAGACCTCATCCTGCAGATCCTGGGTGATATCGGTACCGACGGGGCAACCTACCGGGCTATGGAGTTCGATGGCCCGGCTGTGTATTCAATGCCGATGGAAGAGCGTATGACCCTTACCAACATGGCTATCGAGGCCGGAGGCATGAACGGCATCATTGCTGCAGACAGTGTCACCGAGGCCTATGTCAGGGAAAGAACCGGAAAACCGTATGAAATCTTCAACAGTGATCCGGATGCAGAGTATCACAGCATTTACCGCTACAAAACAGAAGAACTCGAGCCGGTAGTAGCCATGCCACACAGTCCGGATAACCGTGCTACCGTTCGGAGCGTTCAGGACACCCGAATCACGAAATCATATATCGGCTCCTGCACGGGAGGCAAGTTGAGCGATTTTGTGATGGCGGCAAAAATCTTGAAAGGAAACAAGGTTTCCGTACCGACAAATATCGTACCCGCGACAGTAGAAGCTGCTCAAAGCCTTGAAACAGAGCAATTCGACGGCCATTCGATCATAAAAAT
>JAKSCY010000053.1 GCA_022360355.1 Chlorobiales bacterium | reverse complement strand
TGTATCTTTGTTGCCATATCACAAGTCATCACACCATTCGTAAAACATTCATGTTTGAAGCCAGAAATGTCCACCTGAGCGCCGGAACAAAGGACCTCCTGATCAATACCTCGTTCCGTATCGGGGATAAAGATCGCATTGGTCTTGTAGGACTAAACGGTACCGGCAAATCGACACTGCTGCGATTCATGAGCGAAACATGTTCCGGTCGGACAGTTATTTCAGAAGGCCAGATCATACGGTCGTCGGACACGACAATAGGTTATCTGCCTCAGGAAATCTCTTTTGACGGAGAACTCGAAAAAAACGCACTGCATTACGTGCTTCAGGCCAATGCAAAGCTGAACGAGCTCTTGAAAGCCATTGAACGTATGCAACTGGAACTCGAGGCCCCCGACCAGGACCATACAAGCGTCGAGTACCATCGCCTCATCGAAAGATTCAGCGAAGCCTCTCATGAGTTCGAGCGTCTCGGCGGATACAAAATGGAAGCGGATGCAGAAAAAGTACTGACCGGACTGGGATTCAGTCAGACGGGATTCCGGAAAAAAGTCAGGGAGTTCTCCGGCGGCTGGCAGATGCGCCTTTTAATAGCCAGGCTGCTTTTGCAGAAACCGACACTGCTTTTGCTCGATGAACCTACCAACCATCTTGATATCGATTCCCTGAGATGGCTTGAAAATTACATGCTGAACTATGAACATAGTTGTATCATCGTTTCCCACGACCGTTTCTTTCTCGACAAAATCACAACCAGAACGCTTGAAATCAATTTCAGGACAATTCACGAGTACAAAGGCAATTACAGTTATTACGAAAAAGAAAAAGCCCAGCGCTTTGAACTCATGATGGCCAGGTACGAGAACGACCTAAAAAAAATGGCCCATCTGAAAGCGTTTGTCGAGCGTTTTCGTTACAAGGCAACCAAGGCCAAGCAGGCCCAGAGCAGATTGCGCCAGATGCAGAAGCTCGAAGAAGAACTCCAGGCTCCCGAGGAAGACCTCTCCGGTATCTCTTTCAGTTTCCCGAAAGCCAGGCATTCCGGCAAAGAAGTGCTGAAACTTGAACATGTCACCAAATCCTGGCCACAGCCCGACGGTTCCCGCAAGGACGTTCTTAACGACATCAATGTCGAAGTTCTGCGCGGGGACAGGATAGCTATCGTAGGTTCCAACGGCGCCGGAAAGACAACGTTCTGCAGGATCGTCTCCGGGGATCTCGACTACGACGGCAAAATGACTCACGGACACAATGTATCCCTTAACTACTTTGCCCAGCATCAAACCGAAAACCTCAACCCCGACAAATCGGTTCTCGAGGAAATGATGGATGCGGCTCCCGATGCACAATTGCAGCGGAAAGTCCGGGATATTCTGGGATGCTTTCTTTTCAGCGGTGACAGTGTGGACAAAAAGACCGCCGTTCTGTCAGGAGGTGAAAAATCGAGGTTATCGCTCGCGAAAATCCTGCTGCAGGCTTCGAACCTGCTGATCATGGACGAACCGACGAACCATCTGGACATGCGATCAAAGGAAATGCTGATCGATGCCCTTGAAAACTATGACGGCACCCTCATGCTGGTCAGCCATGACCGCTACTTCCTTGACAGCCTTGTCAACAAAGTCATTGAGATCAAAAACGGCTCTCTTCAGGTCTACCTCGGCGGCTATGCGGAATACCTCGAAAAAGCCGAAAAAGCCTGGGAAGAGGAACGAAAGCGCGAAACTGCCTCACAGAAAAAAGTCTCCGGGGCAAACAAAAAATCCGGTACCGGCCGGCAAAAACAACCTGCATCCGGACACAGTAAAGTGAACGCTGAAAAGCTGGAAAAAAAGATCCAGAAACTCGAAAAACAAAAGCAGGAATACGAAACAACAATGGGGTCACCGGATTTTTACTCCCTGCCGGAAGAAGAAACACAGAAAACCGTCGGCCGCTACCATGAACTGTGCGCGGAAATCGACAAGCTTTATGCAGCGTGGGAATCGGCGGTATCCTAATCCATTATTGTGACGTCACCGGATTTTCGCGGTCCGGGCTCCGGCAACGGAGCCGCACTGTAACCGAACACTGCTGCCGCAAAGGGTTTGTGACCCTCAGGAAAAACAATACCAAGTTCCTGAAACAACCCTTTTCCTTTCTCCGTAGCATAAAACATCATTACCGAGTGCACCCAGCATGAACCGATATCCAGCGAAGCTGCTGCGAGCATCATATTCTGCATTGCAAGCGTACAGTCATACTGAGGAGCAAGAGCTGCGCTGTCGCCGGTCACGACGATAAGAGCAGGAGCATGGTAAAAAACAGTGAAGCCATCCTTCAGGGCAACTTCACGCAGAGCTTCGATGTCCGACTCCATAAAAACGGATTTGCATGAAGTATCGAGTTTTTCAAGTAACGGGAGGTTCTGGATAACTGTAAAGTGCCAAGGCTGCTGGTTCATCGCACTCGGAGCATACCGTCCGGCTTCAAGGATCAGCTCAAGCGCCCCTGCTTCCAGTTGATCCGGTTTATAGGCCCGAACGCTTCTTCTGCCGAGAATTGTCTGGATCGTTTCGTTCATATCGCTCGTGTTCATCGTTTAGTGTCTGCCGTCGATGTTCATGATGCCTCGACAACATCGTAGTTATTGTCCACATGAAGGTCCGCAAGCGGTTTCAGTGACTGTACATGATGATGCTCACGCTCCAGCACTTTCCACCGATATCCATCAGCAGGCTCTTTGCAGCGAAGCATCTGGTTGATTTTGGTTTCGTGGTAAGTCAGGCTGATAAAAACCCTGAGATCGATATCGTCTGTGCGTATCGCATAGAGCCCGTCAATGATCAATAACTGGATTTTACTGAAATCCGTAAACAATTGATCGATTTCCTCGGTAATAATATCGATACAGGGAATAAACACTCTCTTGTTGTTTCTGAAATCCTCTATGTTCCGGTGCAGGAGCTGCCAGTCGTACTCATTGAATCCAACGGATTCGTAATCGTTCCTTATCCTGTGCTCCCGACGCTCAAGAGGAGGGACGCGGTAATAATTATCTGTATGAAGGATTTTGACGCGAACATTGCTCCTTTTCAGCAGAAGAGCAAGAGAGTGGGAAATTTCTGATTTACCGGCACCTGACTCGCCGGAAATAGCCACGACAAATTTATAATCGGGTTGCTGTTGTTCTATCTCGCGTCTGTCCACCAGCACTCTGTCCAGTATGACTTTTGCCGCAGACTTGTGCTGATCATTTATCAGCAGAACGTCACCTAACATATTTCCTGCACTTCTGTGTACCGCACTTCAGGGTACCGTTTGGAAATATTGACCCTACAGGAAAAGTAACAGATTTTATACCGGATTTCAATGCGAAAAAACATGTTTTCTTTCTTCCTGAAACAGGGCACACAAGCAGCCCCATAAAAAAAGGTGGCTGAAGCCACCTTTCTTGTTTTTTATGCGGAAACAACCATCGTATCGGTTATGAATCCACCTGCTGCGTCTCTTTCGCCCGGCGGGCTTTTTCGATGTATTGTGCCTGGATATCCCTGGATACATTGTATGCCTTTGAAAGACTGTCGGATCTCCAGAGCCTGGCATCAAACGCCATGCAAATATTTCTCAGAAAAGGAATTCCGGCTTCGGTAACCCGAACACCGTTTTCATGCATATCGACAATGCCGTCATTCTGCATGTCTTCCAGACGGAATTTCGCAACATCGAGCTCATCACAATACAGTTTTGGATCTTCCCAGGAGGTTTCCTGTTTGCACATAAGGTTGAGAATGTGACGGCGCAGGACAAGGTCTTCATCAGTCAGCAAATGCCCCCGATGCAAGGGAAAACGGCCGGCATTGACTTCCCGCATGTAATCCTCGTGGTGACGTTCATTCTGGGCGAAAGCATACCAGGTATCGCTTATCGACGAAGAGCCGAGAGCAAGCATCATCTGGGTAGTGTTTTCCGTATACCCCATGAAATTCCTGTGAAGTGTCCCGTCTTTCACCGCCTCATAAAGAGCGTCACCTTCAAGAGCGAAGTGGTCCATGCCGACCTCATGGTACCCTATGGACTCAAGCATCTCCAGCCCTTTATCATACAACTCCTGCTTTATGGCGCCTACCGGGAGATCTTCTTCCCTGAACTTGCGCTGTCCTTCATACATATGCGGATTATGCCCGTACGCATAAAAAGCAATGCGATCGGGTTTGAGTTCCATTACTTTTGCAATAGTGTCGGTAACGGTTGCAAGCGTCTGTTTCGGCAGTCCGTAAACAAGGTCGAAGTTGACCGATGTAAATCCGATCTCTCTTGCGATATCCACTTTTTCTTTGACCAGCTCATAAGGCTGAAGCCTGTTGATTTCTTTTTGCACTACAGGGTCGAAATCCTGGATACCAAAGCTCATGCGGCGAAATCCAACACTGTAGAGCGCTTCAAGGTGCTCCGTAGTCGTCGAACGGGGATTGGTCTCGAAACTGAACATGTAGTCGTCCATCCGGTTTACATGTTCGTACAACCCGTTGACCAGCCTGACAAGGTTTTCAGGGCTTAAAAATGTTGGTGTACCCCCGCCGATATGCATCTCCTTGACATTGAGCGTGCCCGGAAAAACATCGAGGTACATCTGCCACTCCTTAAGCAATGCCTCAAGATAAGGCTGTTCAAAGGAGTGATCCTGCGTACGATAAGCATTACAACCACAAAAGTAGCAGTGGTTTTCACAGTAGGGAATATGAATGTACATGCTGACACCGGTGGCCTCGTTACTATCGTTGAAACCTTTTATCATGGCTTCTTTCCACTGCTCCTGGGTTACTCCATCAGTGCTCCATGAAGGAATGGTAGGGTAGCTTGTGTACCGCGGTCCGGGATTACTGTACTTATCTGCAAGATTTGTTGCCATTGTAATCTTCCTCTACAAGTGTTACTTTGTCTTTTCTCGTACCCGTAGAAAATACACAAAACTCGTCAAAATCATAAATAAAAGGACACCCCATGCATCATGGTGGTCCATCAAGTTTTTTGCTATGACAACATTTTCAGAAAGCTCATCTCCCTTGGTCGGCATACTTATGGGATCCGATTCAGATTTCGATATCATGAAAGAAGCCGCCTCCGTCCTCGATGAATTCAATCTACCTTACGAGGTTTCGGTCATTTCCGCACACCGTACCCCGAACGACCTTGAACAATATGCAACAAAAGCCAAGGAAAACGGGCTCAAGGTAATTATTGCCGGTGCCGGCGGTGCCGCACACCTTCCCGGTGTAACAGCGGCTCTTACGGTACTTCCGGTAATCGGTGTTCCGATCTTCAGCAAAAAGCTGAACGGCCAGGACTCACTCTATTCGATAGTACAGATGCCTGCCGGAATTCCGGTTGCAACGGTCGGTATCGACAACGCCCGCAACGCAGCACTCATGGCCGTTCAGATCCTTGCGTTAGCCGACTCATCTATCATGACGTCACTTGAAGCGTTCCGGAACAAACTTGCCGAAGCATCGCGTCTGAAAAACAGGAGAGTACAGGAAAAACTCAATGCAACCAGCTGACTACTGGATAGAGACACTTGATCTTTCACGGCACCCTGAAGGAGGGTATTTTCGTGAAACCTATCGCAGCAAGACCTCTTACGAGTTCCGCAAAAGCCCGGTTTTTTCCGGAAACCGGGCATACTCTACCGCGATCCACTACCTGCTGACAGGAGACGAATGCTCAAAGTTGCACAGGATCAAATCCGACGAGCTCTGGTTTTACCATGCCGGCAACCCTCTCACGGTCTACCTGTTCCACGATGTCGGCTTTATGTCAACGTTTACGCTCGATTCCGGAACCGGAACCTTTCAGGGTGTTGTTCCGGCAAATACCTGGTTCGGCGCAAGACTTGAATCCCCCCCTCCCGGTGCATACACACTGACAAGCTGCGTCGTTGCGCCCGGCTTTGATTTCAGCGACTTCAATTTAGCTGATCGTGATTCGCTCACACGAAAGTTCCCGCAACACTCCGGGCTCATCAAAGACCTTACCTGACCAGTCATA
>JAKSCY010000329.1 GCA_022360355.1 Chlorobiales bacterium | reverse complement strand
GCGCAGTTGCCCGCAAGGATCATGAGGTCCGCCCAGGATAGTTTCTGCCCGTACTTTTGCTTGACAGGCCAGAGCAGCCGGCGCGCCTTGTCGAGGTTCGCATTGTCGGGCCAGCTGTTGAGCGGGGCGAACCGCTGATTGCCTGTGCCTCCCCCGCCGCGACCGTCGCCGGTTCGATAGGTCCCCGCGCTGTGCCAGGCCATGCGGATAAAAAGACCGCCGTAGTGACCATAGTCGGCCGGCCACCACTCCTGCGAATCGGTCATCAGCGCGTAAAGGTCTTGTTTCACGGCGGCAAGGTCAAGCGTTTTGAACGCTTCGGCATACCTGAACGCTTCATCCAGGGGATTGCTCAGGGAAGAGTGCTGATGAAGCATGTCGAGATTCAACTGGTTAGGCCACCAGTCCCGATTGGATGTGCCGCCTCCGGGATTTCCAGCTGTTCTGCCCGTAACAGGACATTTGCTCTCTTCATTCATAGGGTTCCTCCTTCTTGTTTCTGGATGTTTCGATTGTAGTTGTAATGAATAGAAAATGTTTTCTGTGGACTCAGTATGTTTGTTATAATAATCGGAACGATTACTAATAAGAAAGAATAAAAAAATATCCTGTCATTTCAAGAAGAATTCAGCTTTTTCGATTGCAATCGGAGCAGGTTCCGAAAAAGTCTATCCGGTGTCCTTCGATATCGAAATCGGTCGAGCGGCGGATTTCCTCATCGATTTCAGGAAAGAAACGTGCCCCGAAATCAAAGATCTTCCCGCACTTTCGGCAGATCAAATGATAATGCGGTTCGGTTTTGGCCTCGAACCGGTCGAAGGTGCTGCCGGCATCTATTTTTCGAGCAAGTCCAAGGTCGATAAGAATCGCGAGATTTCGATAGACTGTGCCGAGGCTGAGCCTGGGGAACTCCGGTTTAAGCTTATCGTAAAGCCACGTGGCTGTAGGGTGGCTTTCGGTAGAGCGAAGAACTTCCAGGATGCGTTCTCTTTGCCGGCTGTATCGATAATGTTTTCCCGAAGGTTTCTGCTTCACGGACCAAAACTATTCGTGAACGGTTATTATTCCGGCAATGTACTATTTCCATATCACTGTTAAAAAAGCTTCTACCCTTCTGAGACATTTCTGTTATCAATGTGTTTTGATCCACTCGGCGATTTTTTCTTTGATCTCGTCGCGGACACGTCTGAAGACATTGAGTTTTTCTTCCTCCGTTCCCTCTGCTTCCGCAGGGTCGTCAAAAGGCCAGTAATAACGGTTTTCCTGGCTCATAAGCCCGGGCCAAATTCTCGGGCAGGTTTCATTTGCCTTGTTGCAAACCACGATCAGAAAATGGATCAACTCTTTGCCGAGATATTCTTCCAGTCCCTTGGGGCGCTGATTGCTGATGTCAATATCGATTTCATGCATGACCTGAACCGCCATGGGATGGATCTCGTCCCGCGCTTCCATTCCGGCACTGAGTGGCTCGAAATGATCTCCGGCCATTGAGCGTAAAAATCCCTCTGCCATCTGGCTGCGAGCGGAGTTGCCCGTGCAGAGGAAAAGTACTTTTTGTTTTTTGTCCATAGTGGTGTTTTCTTCGGTTAGGCGCCCTTCAGGATGCAAAACGCCGGATTCATAAATACAATAGTTGTTCCAGCAGGAAAAGTAAGGCTTGCTCAAAGTCTGCTTCTGCCTGTTTTGCAAAAGTTTTACATTGCAGAAGACCGATGCCCCGATACCAGGCAAAGCGTTTTGTTTGTTCTGTTATTATCGTAAATTTACGATAAACTATATACTATACCAATGCAGAGAACGGGAAAACAGATAGACTATCGTGATGATGAGCTGGAGGTGGCGCAATTTGCCAAGGCTCTCGGCCACCCGGTAAGAGTAAAGATCTTGAAGTTGCTGGAGAACCAGGCCTGCTGTTTTACCGGTGAGATGACCGCCATGATTCCAATGGCCCAGTCCACCATTTCCCAGCATCTCAAGGCGCTCCATGAAGCGGGGCTCATACAGGGCGAAATCAATCCTCCAAGGGTGAAATATTGTATCAACAGAGAAAACTGGGAAAGGGCGCGTGAACTGTTCGATCAGTTTTTTTCTGATAGCCCGAGCGCTTTTTCCTGCTAATGCACAAGCTTTGAAAGCGCATATTGTGTTTTTTATCGTTTATTTGCGATTAACTGTTTAACAGGAGGAGTACATGAAAAAACATATCAAAGTGCTTGGTTCGGGCTGTGCTACCTGCAAACAGCTTGAAACGGTTGTCCGTGAGGTTGTCGCTGAATCGGGGGTTGATGCGACAGTTGAAAAAGTCGAGGATATTCAACAGATCATGTCCTACAACGTTCTCTCGACTCCGGTACTGGTTGTCGATGAGGAGGTCAGGTGTTCGGGGAGGATTCCCTCACGCGAAGAGATTGAGGAGTATCTCCATTAATTTGCTGCGCACCATGATTACGTCGTTGGGTGGGTTTGAGAGCGCTCACGACAATTCATAGAGGTACCCTTAACCTTAAGAGTTGCTTGGTTGATAACAAGGCGTCTGAGCAATTTTGGGAGTTTACATCAGGATTATGAAACAAAGAGAAAAAGGACTGCGGCAAAGGGATCAAGCTGTAAAATGGCTTTCACTGGTTATTGCTACTGTGGGTTTGATTCTTTTGTACAGCAATCTCGAGCGGTTGGCGGAGCTGGTAGTTGGGATTCTGGGATTAAGCCGTGACAATCATTTCGGCGAGGCGTTCTACTTTTTTATCTACGAGGTGCCAAAGGTGCTACTCCTGCTTGTCGGGGTTGTTTTTGTCATGGGTGTTGTACACACCTTCGTTTCGCCCGAAAAGACCAGGGCGATGCTTTCCGGAAAGAGAACAGGCGCCGGCAATGTTATGGCTGCCGGGCTTGGCATTGTAACGCCGTTCTGTTCCTGTTCTGCGGTGCCCCTTTTCATCGGTTTCCTGCAGGCAGGTGTTCCGCTGGGAGTGACTTTTTCTTTTCTGATTGCGGCACCGATGGTCAATGAAGTAGCACTGGCTCTGCTTTTCGGGATGTTCGGCTGGAAAATCGCCCTGACCTATATGATAATGGGGCTTGGCATCGCCATTACGGCAGGGATCGTTATAGGAAAGCTCGGGCTTGAAGAAGAGCTCGAAGAGTGGGTCCGTCAATTGTTGAAGAATGATTTTGCCGAAAACGCGACAGAAGAAAGTATATCCTGGTCCGAAAGATTCAGCGAAGGTTTCGATCATGTTCGGTCAATTGTTGGAAAAGTCTGGATTTACATCGTGCTGGGGGTAGGCGTGGGGGCCGGTATTCATGGTTATGTGCCTGAAAATTTCATGGCTTCTCTGATGGGTGAAAACGCTTGGTGGTCAGTGCCTGCCGCTGTGCTTCTCGGGGTTCCCATGTACTCGAATGCAGCGGGCATCCTGCCTATTGTTCAGGCTCTGTTGGGCAAAGGGGCTGCGCTTGGCACAGCAATGGCATTTATGATGAGTGTCATCGCGCTGTCGGCTCCTGAAATGATCATTTTGCGCAAGGTACTCAAACCGCGTTTGATTGCGGTCTTTGCGGGGGTTGTGGCGGCAGGGATCGTGCTGGTGGGCTATGTGTTTAACTTGGTGCTTTGAGTGAAAGGAAAGGCGTGATATGGCTCTGCTTGAAGGGGTATGGCGATCCCGGGAACATTATTGTGGGTAAGCGGGAACAATTTCCAGGCTGGTTCCGTTATATAAAAACGCTCTTTAAGGTAAGGCTGCTCAAAAAAAATGAATGTTTTTTTCTTGATTTTATATTTGGAAGTTAGGTCTTTAGTATTGTACATTGGGAGCCCGCTGATAAGAGCGGTCGGCTTGAAGAAGGCCGGAAGATGTGAGCCAGCAGTGAGCTAAGGGAAAAAGGGATCGGAGAAGGTGTGAAAAGGTTTTGGAAAGTTGATGTTGAATGCGTAAGTTTGTTTCCCTTGATCGACGCTGTCGAACAAGAAAGTTCTTTGAATTTGTTGCCAAGTGAACGCCAAAGTCAATTGCTTTGATG
>JAKSCY010000177.1 GCA_022360355.1 Chlorobiales bacterium | reverse complement strand
CCGCCTGATGCGATGACCGGTATGTGAACCGTTGTCGAGATCCGGTGCAGGATCTCGTTGTCGTAGCCTGCCTTGGTGCCGTCCCGGTCCATGCTGGTAAGCAGTATCTCTCCTGCGCCGAGATCCTGAACCATGTGAGCCCATTCAACGGCTTCGTACTTTGTCAGCTCTTTGCCGGAATGGGTGTGGACGATGTGCTTGTCGCCGACTTTTTTAACGTCGATCGCAACCACTACAGCCTGGGTTCCGAATTTTTCGGCGATTTTCGTGATCAGTTCCGGTTCATAGACAGCGGCGGTGTTGACCGATACCTTGTCTGCGCCATGCAGGAAAGCGTCTCTGGCGCGTTCGACCGAACTGATGCCGCCCCCGACCGTGAGGGGTATGAACACCTCTTCAGAAACTTTTAAAACTTCATCAAGTGTTGTTCTTCTCGATTCGATTGAAGCCGAGATGTCGAGAAAAACCAGTTCATCGGCAAGTTCGTCGTTGTAGAATCTGGCCTGTTCGAGGATGGAGCCGGCATCGCGAAGTCCTTCGAAGTTAATTCCTTTGACAACTCTTCCGTCCCGGACGTCGAGACAGGGTATAATACGTTTGGCTAACATCTATTATTAATTCAGATTCAGTTCGATGATGACATCGATAGTGACGGGAAAAATAGGAATAAATCAATTAACTGGTAAACTCAAACATAATGCTTCTGAAAATTCTCAACTTTAGAGCTACAGAGCTACTATGAAATATTATATATTAGCAGCCATCAAACCGAGAAGACAAGGAGGATAAAAACCATGAAATTTCCGGTATGCGATTTTGCCGATTCCGACGACGGATTCTACTCGCAGTGCGCCAGTTGTCCGATTGACGCTTCAACGGAGGGCTGTGCTCTTACAGAGCTTGACGATGGAACCTATGAGTTTGTCGGAAAGACTCCTCATGGCGGCGTGAAAGCTGTATTTCTTTTCAAAAACGACGCAGGGGACCAGGTTGAAAAACCAAATGCGGTTCATGTTGAAATCCATGAACTCGACGAGCACGGACATCTGGTGACTATTCTTTACGGCATAGTTGATCCTGAGGGTATGATTTATCTCAAGAGGTCCGGTGATGAGGGTGCGTCGTAACGGTGCACAGTAAAAGACATTTGAATTTATTATACGGCAATGACAGAAAACGGAAAAGTTATTTCCGAAAAGGACAATATGCGTGATCTGACGATTATCGGCGGCGGGCCGACAGGTATTTTTGCTGCTTTTCAGTGCGGTATGAATAATATTTCCTGCCGGATTATAGAAAGTATGCAGCAGCTTGGCGGCCAGCTTACTGCGCTGTATCCTGAAAAACATATCTACGATGTGGCGGCTTTTCCCGAGGTTCAGGCTGCGGATCTTGTCGAGAGTCTCTGGAGACAGGCTGAGCGATATGGTCCGGAAGTTGTTCTTGATGAACAGGTTAACAGGTACAGGAAGCTCGATGACGGTTCGTTCGAAGTTGAAACCAGGAGCGGCAGGACTTTTGCGTCACGCGCGGTGCTTGTGGCCGCGGGGCTGGGCGCTTTTTCTCCGAGAAAACTTCCCCAGCTTGGCGATATAAGCGTGCTCGAGGGTCATTCTGTTTTGTATTCGGTACAGCATATGCAGATGTTTGCAGGTAAGAAAGTATTGATTGTCGGGGGCGGTGATTCGGCGCTTGACTGGGCAATGATGCTTCTTCCTGAAGCAGAGCATGTCAGCGTTGCTCACCGTTCGCCGGAATTCAGGGCTCACGGCAATACCCAGCAGAAGGTGCTGGAAGCAGCAGAACAAGGTCGGATAGATGTGTATCTCAACACCGAGGTGAAGGGCATCGAGCATGAAGGGCCGGCTTTGCGGAAAGTGAACCTTCGTTCGAAAAGCGGGCATGAAACGTCCATCGAGGCCGATTACATGCTGGTATTGATCGGTTATATATCGAACCTCGGGCCTCTTGCCGAATGGGGACTTGCTCTGAACGATAATGCCATTGTCGTGGACGGCCATATGAAAACGGAAGTGGACGGCCTGTATGCGGCAGGGGATATTGCTTCCTATCCCGGAAAGCTCAAAATTATCCAGACCGGGCTGAGCGACGCCACGATGGCGGTTCGGCACAGCCTCACCTACATTCATCCGGGCAAGAAAATCAAGCAACAGTTCAGCAGCATCAAGATGGCTAAAGAGAAAAATAAATGACGGAAGGCTCTCTAAAGGCTCCTGCCAGGCCTTCAGGTTTTCAGGCATGGATGATGGCCATACGGCCCAAAACACTTCCTGCCGGTGCGGTTCCTGTGGTTGTCGGTACGGCTGTTGCTGCAGCCGATGGAAAGTTTCTGCCTGCCGCTGCCTTCATCGCTCTCTTATGTGCCCTTGGGATACAGGTTGCCACGAACTTTATCAATGAAATATACGATTTCCGGAAAGGCGCCGACACAGCCGAGCGTCTTGGCCCGACACGTACCGTTGCAGCAGGATTCATCACGGAAAAAACCATGATTGCCGTTTCGGTTGCCGTGCTGCTTGTTGTCTTTTTACTGGGGCTCTACCTGGTATACCTTGCCGGGTGGCCGATCCTGGTGATCGGGCTGCTTTCGATGTTTTTCGCCTGGGCCTACACAGGCGGACCGTACCCTGTTGCCTATTCCGGAATGGGTGACCTGTTCGTGTTTGTTTTTTTCGGGCTTGTCGCCGTTGGCGGTACCTACTATGTCCAGACCGGAGAAATTACTTTTCCGGTACTCACGGCGGCAGTTGCTCCGGGGATTTTTTCCGTGAACATTCTTCTTGTCAATAACATCCGTGATATCGACACCGACCGCAAAGTAGGGAAAATGACCCTTCCTGCAAGGATAGGCGGTGGAAATGCCCGATGGCTGTATTTCGGGTTGACCGTTGTCGCCTACTTTGTTCCGGTCTGGATGTGGATGACAGGATATTCTATCTGGTGCATGCTTTCATGGCTTTCCCTGCCGCTTGCGGTCGGGCAGGTCAGGGCGCTTTTCAACAGTGACGGCCGGGCATTGAACGAAGTTCTTGCCGGTACCGGCAAGGTGATGACACTGCATGGGCTTCTTTTTGCCGCCGGATTGCTGACCCCAACATTTTCGGTTCTATAACGCTATGTGTGCAGAAAAGGTACGAATTGCTCTGGTGCAGATGGTTTGCGAGGCCGACCCCGGGGCGAACCTGAAAAAGGCATGTCAGAGAATCGAGGAATCGGCTGCACAGGGAGCAAAGATCGTCTGCCTGCAGGAGCTGTTTAAAACGTTGTATTTCTGTCAGACAGAGGAGTATGAACAGTTTGCTCTTTCGGAAACCGTTCCCGGTCCTTCGACCGACATGCTGCAGAAACTGGCTGCTGAATATGAGATTGTTGTCGTAGCTTCGCTGTTTGAAAAACGCGCAGGAGGGCTTTACCACAATACCGCTGCGGTTATCGACGCGGATGGTTCCTGTCTGGGCAAGTACCGCAAGATGCACATTCCTGATGATCCCGGTTTTTATGAAAAATTTTACTTTACGCCGGGTGATCTTGGTTACAGGGTCTTCAAGACACGATACGCCACGATAGGGGTATTGATTTGCTGGGATCAGTGGTTCCCGGAAGCGGCACGTCTGACGGTTTTGCAGGGGGCGGAAATTCTTTTTTATCCGACAGCCATCGGGTGGGTTTCCCGGGAAGCTTCGGAAGAGGTTCGCCGCCCCCAACTGCAGGCATGGATGACCATTCAGCAAAGTCATGCAATCGCTAACGGAGTGTATGTTGCTGCGGTCAACAGGGTAGGGACGGAGGGCGAACTCAGCTTCTGGGGAAACAGTTTTGTCTCGGACCCTTTCGGACAGGTTACCGTTACTGCAGATGAATGCAGCGAGCAGATTCTTCTTGAAGATTGTGACCTGGGTAAAATAGCGTATTACCGGTCACACTGGCCTTTTTTACGCGACAGGCGTATCGAGACCTATGGAGAGCTGCAACGGCGATATATCGATTAAAAGAGGTCAAATTTTCCCCCATTGTCACTTGTAACCGCTTCCAACATGAACATTTTCGGCATTATCATCTTTGGTACCCTGCTCGGTACCTTTTTCATAAGGCTTGTTGCGAATATCCTGAACCTGAAAGCCGCCGGAGAAGTTCTCCCGGATGAGTTCCGGGATGTCTATGACCGGGAGGCCTATGAAAAGTCCCAGAACTATCTGCACCACTCGACGGTGTTTTCTCTCGTGACCGCAACTTTCGATCTGGTGGTGCTGCTTGTTTTCTGGTTTGCAGGAGGGTTTAACTACCTTGACCTTGTGGTAAGGGCGCTTGGTTTTTCACCTCTTCTGACAGGTATTGTCTACATCGGAATCCTTCTGTTTCTTCAAGGGCTGGTTTCTCTGCCTTTCAGCATATACCACACATTTGTGCTTGAGGAGAAATACGGTTTCAATAAAACATCTCCGCTTACTTTTATCTCGGATAAGCTGAAGGGGATATTTCTCGGCCTGGTGCTGGGTACTCCGGTTCTTGCCGGACTGCTCTGGTTTTTCGAAAACACCGGTTCCCTCGCCTGGGTCTGGGCATGGCTGGCAGTTGCTCTTTTCGGTTTTGTGCTGCAATATGCTGCACCGACTCTTATTATGCCGCTCTTCAACAAGTTTACTCCTCTTGAAGACGGAGAACTCAAGTCGGCGATCATGGATTATGCCCGGTCGGTTGCTTTCCCTCTGTCCGGTATTTTCGTCATAGACGGATCAAAACGTTCTGCGAAAGCCAATGCGTTCTTTACCGGCTTCGGCAAGCAGAAACGCATAGCGCTTTTCGATACGCTCATCGAGAACCATACCGTCAGGGAGCTTGTTGCGGTTCTTGCACATGAAATAGGCCATTACAAGAAAAAACATATCATAATTGCAATGTGCCTCAGCTTCATCAACATGGGTATTGTGTTTTTTCTGCTTTCCGTTTTTCTGAACAACAGGTTACTGTTCGATGCATTTTATATGGATGACCTTTCTGTCTACGCAAGTCTGTTGTTTTTTTCCCTGTTGTACAGTCCGGTTGAATTTATTCTCTCGGTTCTTCTTCAGTTTTTATCGAGGCGTCATGAGTTTCAGGCCGACCGTTATGCCGTTCAAACCTACAGTGGTGGAGCCAACCTTGTCGAGGCTTTGAAGAAGTTGTCAAGAAAGAACCTCTCCAACCTGACTCCCCATCCTTTTTTCGTGTTTCTGAACTACTCTCATCCTCCTGTTCTGCAGCGTATTGAACGTATTCGAAAGACGGCGGCGGCAGAAGAGAGTGCATGATGTATGCAGACAGTGAACGGCAGCTTTTACATGCCTCCCGAGTGGGCGGTACATGAGGCAACGTGGTTGTCATGGCCTCACAAAGAAGCGTCTTGGCCGGGTAGATTCGGGCCCGTACCGGATGTTTTTGCCACGATAGCGGCCCTGCTCTGCCGTTATGAAACGGTGCATATCAATGTGCTCGATGATGGCATGGAGGGTGATGCCCGTGAGTTGATACGCAGCAGGGTAGAGAGTGGAGAGGACATGTGCCGGATATGCTTTCATCACATCCCGACGGACGATGCGTGGTGCCGGGATCATGGGCCGAACTATGTGCATTGCGGACAAGCGGATGCTTTGCAAAAGGTTGTTATTGATTGGGAGTACAATGCATGGGGAGGGAAATACGAGCCCTATGACAACGACAACAGCGTCCCGGAAAAGGTTGCGGCCATGCAGGGGCTCCGTGTTGTAAAGCCGGGAATGGTTCTGGAAGGGGGGGCGATCGACGTGAACGGCAAGGGGCTGTTGCTGACAACCGAGTCCTGCCTGCTCAATTCCAACCGTAATCCTTCAATGACGAAAGAAGAGATTGAGGAGAAGCTGAGGTATTATCTCGGCATAGAGAAGGTTCTCTGGCTGAAGGACGGGATAGCAGGGGACGACACGGATGGTCATGTAGACGATATGGCACGTTTTGTCGATGAAAGAACCGTGGTTATTGCTGTTGAAGACGATCCGGATGATGAGAACTTTGAAATACTTCAGGAGAATTACCGGTTGCTTCAGGAGTGTAAGGATGTTCAGCAGAACCCGCTGCAAATAGTGAAACTGCCGATGCCCGATCCTGTCTATTATCAAAACGAAAGGCTTCCTGCAAGTTATGCCAACTTTTACATCGCAAACCGTCAGGTTCTTGTCCCTACATACCGCTGTTCCAAAGACAGGATCGCACTTGATGTGCTGAAAAGACGCTTTCCTTCAAGAGAGGTGACGGGGATTGACTGTACCGATCTGGTCTGGGGGCTGGGGGCTATACATTGTGTGACGCATGAAGAGCCCGCGTTGCCCCGTCTTACTGCATGAACCAACATGTCGGTCTCTTTTTTGCTGTCCCGATTTCAGCTTCCTGGCTGTTTTATTGTCTGATGCGCACGGGGTTGTCAATGGTTTTGCGAAGCACCCGGTGCCATGATTATGGTCTCAAAGCGAGGCGTGATTTCTCATTTTGAATTACATGCGGTTTCGAGAAGCTTGCAAACGAGTGAATTCGCGTTTTTAATACGTTGTTTCTGCGTTTTTAACGCATTGTTCAGTTTGGCATGTTCTTTGCCGTTTTGATAACAATATATGTACATAGGTTCCAACCTCACGCCAGTGAGGTTGAGCGGGCGGAATGGGGGACGCCTGCTCAAAGAAAGCGGTCAGTACGGCCGCTTTTTTTATATCTTCCGGGTGCTTTTCTGATGTACTACAGGAGTTTCATCAGAAGTCGGCGGGTTGCGCGTATATCAGAGACGGCATCATGAGCCTCGATCTCGATCCCGAAGTGACGGCAGACTGTTTCAAGCTTGTAGTCCGGCAGATTCAGTGCTCCGGTGAAATCTTTCATGAAAAGGAGAGGAAGAGGATCAAGCCTTCTCCAGTTCACATACGAGCCGATTCCATACTTGTCTCCGTGCAGCCTGAACCAGTGCTGTACAAAATCAAGGTCGAAGTGCACGTTATATCCTGCAGGATAGCATTTATCTTCCCGGTCGTAAGGTTCGATGTGCCGGTTGAGAAAATGCCTGAATTCGATCAGGGCGTTTTCACTGCTCATTCTGTGTTGCAGTTCAGCCCTGCTTGTGCCGGTTACCTGCAATGCCTGGTCGTCAATGTCGGCTCCTTTGTGGGGAGCACATTTCAGATTGAACTCCTCGGCAATGGTTCCGGACGTTTCCATGATCGCACCTATCTGGATAATCCCGTGCTTTGCAGGGTTTGTTCCGGTTGTCTCAACGTCGATATACAGTACTTTTTTATTCATCCTGGGTTGATCGTTTCAGTCATCGGGGGAGCAGCCGAATACAATGAACCCTCTACTGTGCCTCAGCCGGAGCAGGGGAGCAGGATACTTCCTGAGTGTTGAACAGGTAGTAGTTGATGCTGTCGCTCAATGCCTGAAGGCTGGCATCAATGATGTTGGTTGAAACGCCAACGGTTGACCATGTGGAGTGCCCGTCGCCGGTTTCTATAAGTACCCGCACCTTGGCGCTGGTGCCTTTCTTTTCTTCAAGTACTCGTACCTTGTAGTCGACAAGCCGTATGTTGCGAATCGAGGGGTAGAAGCCCCGCAGAACCTTGCGAAGTGCCTTGTCAAGGGCATTGACAGGACCGTCTCCGTCGGCGGCAGTCATCTCGATTTCATCGTTGACCTCGATTTTCAGTATTGCCTGGTCGACAGGTTCACGGTTTTTGCCTGATTCGATGTGTACTTTCGACTCGAGTATTTCAAAGAAAGGTTTAAACTGTCCCAGCTCATGGCGGAGAAGCAGCTCGAAAGAGGCTTCTGCAACATCGAACTGAAATCCCTCGTGTTCGAGTTTCTTGATTCTCTGAACGATTTTTTTGAACAGCTCTCCGTTATCCGGCAGCTCTATACCAAGCTCTTTTGCCTTGTAACGGACATTGCTCTGTCCTGCAAGTTCCGATACAAGAACTCTCTGACGGTTTCCTACGGTTTTCGGGTCGATATGCTCGTAAAGAGAGCTTTCCTTGAGAACAGCACTGACATGAATGCCTCCCTTGTGGGCAAACGCCGATTTCCCCACAAACGGAGCCCGGTTATCGGGAGGAAAATTCAGCAGCTCGTAAACAAAGTTGGACAGCGAAGTGAGGTTGTTCAGGTTCAGCTTGTGGTGAAAACGGCCGTTGAGCTTCAGGATAACGTTCGGAATGATGCTGATCAGGTTTGTGTTTCCGCATCGTTCTCCGATACCGTTAATGGTTCCTTGTACATGCTCCGCGCCTGCCCGCAGGGCGGACAGGGCATTTGCGACGGCAAGGTCACTGTCGTTGTGTGTGTGAATGCCTACCGGCACGCTGGTTGAAGAGATAACCTTCCTGACGATATCGAAAATCTCGTGAGGCATCGTTCCGCCGTTGGTATCACAGAGAACAAGGCGTTCTGCGCCTGCTTCCTCGGCAGAGAGAAGCATGCGTATTGCAAATGCAGGGTTGTCCTTGTAACCGTCAAAAAAATGCTCGGCATCGAACAGTACTTCACGGCCCATGCTTTTAAGAAAGTGTACCGATTTGAAGATCAGGTCGGCATTTTCTTCATCGTTCAGGCCCAGTCCTTTTGCTGAATGTGCTTTCCAGGTTTTTCCGAAAATGGTTATGACCGGGGTTTCCGACTTGAGAAGTCCTGTAAGGTTGGGATCGTTTTCGATGTTGTCCGGTTTTCGGGCGGTCGATCCAAAAGCACAAAGTTTCGCGTTTTTAAGCTGAAGGTGCTGCACCCTGCGGAAAAATTCCTCATCTTTGGGGTTGCTGCTTGGCCATCCTCCTTCAATGTAATCAACACCGAACTCATCGAGTTTTTCAGTAATAAGCAGCTTGTCCTGGACGGAAAGGGTTATTTTTTCCCCCTGGGTGCCGTCCCGGAGTGTGGTGTCATACAGTTCGATGGCGCTTCTGTTCTTCATGTCTGTTGCTGTTCCTTGCAATGGGCTATCAATAAAGAAAACCCGAATCAGGAGTTCATAAGATTTTCCTGTCTGGCATAGGCGAAGATGCCTCCGGCCATGACAATATTGTAAACGTCACCAAGCGGTTTAAGCGTATAGGTGACCTCCTGTGTCAGGTTTGTGATAGTGTTGTTTTCAATATCGATTTTCAGTTCATCGCCTGTCAACACTGTTTTGTTGAGCTGCTCGGCAGTCTCGTAAGGTATAACAAATCCACCGTCTACACAGTTGCGATAGAATATCCTTGCATATGATTCAGCGACGATCGCTTTCGCTCCGGCAATCTGAAGGGCGAACGGAGCATGTTCACGTGATGAGCCGCAACCGAAATTGGGGCCTCCTATGATGATCGAATACTCTGACCGGAACTTTCCCTCTTCAACAAAGGGACGGTTACCTTCGGGAAGTCCTGCTTCTGCAATCGGTACGCCCGAGAGGGCATACTTGCCGTAGAGCTTGACCTCTTCGGGATCCGAAAGACTGTATACCAGATGCTCGGCCGGGATGATCTGGTCGGTATCGATGTTTTTGCCCAACACGTAGGCTTTTCCCTGTATAATGCTATCCATAATGTTTGTGCTTTGAATATTTGAGACGCTCATCTTAGGAATTCTCTCGGATCAGTCAGCTTCCCGGTGATTGCCGATGCTGCAGCGGTCAGCGGAGAAGCAAGGCAGACCCCTGCTTTTTTGCTGCCCATTCGACCCGGAAAGTTTCTGTTTGTTGTCGAAACGACAAGGTCATTGTCTTCCGAGCGCCCGAAGGTGTCCGAAGGACCGCCCAGACAGGCCGCACATGACGGCGGGGCAATCGTACAGCCAGCGTCTTCAAGGATTTTTATGATCGAATGGCCGTCGAATTGCTCTGTTTCAAGGCTTTGAGCAGCTTCTACTGTCGCGGGTACGATATTTGTCGGTACGGAAACCTTGTTTCCTTTCAAGATTTTTGCCGCCATCACAAAATCGCTCAACTTG
>JAKSCY010000274.1 GCA_022360355.1 Chlorobiales bacterium | reverse complement strand
GCGGTTGTTCTTCTGGATTGCTGATTCTTCGATGCATTTCACTGGACATTTGGTTATTTTTGAAATGATGCAAGTCAGGTGTATTGATGGTCTCTAAATACAGGAGTGAAATATGGAGTGCATGAAAGCAGTAACCATTCAATGCCCGTATTGCGGCGTTTTGAATGAAGAGCTCATTGACTGCTCGATCGAGCCGCCTGAAGAGTATGTAGAGGATTGCGAGGTGTGTTGCAGTCCCATGCTGATCAAGGTATTGTCGGTAGATGAGGAAGTTCCTGTTGTCGAGGCACACCGCGAAAACGAATAAAGGGCTTGGAAATAAAAAAACTCCCATGGATTTCACGGGAGTTTTTCAGGTACATGCAGTTGAAATCTGCTTATGAAGCGCTTGGCTTACTTTCAAAAGCTTCGATGCGCACATTGGTTACTCCTTTTTTCAGGAGCCCGATTTCTTTGGCAGCCTCGAGAGAAAGGTCGATGATTCTGCCCTTGATATATGGGCCGCGGTCATTGATTCTTACAAGAACCTTTTTGCCATTGGCAAGATTGGTGACCCGAACCATGGAGCCGAACGGTAACGATTTATGCGCGGCGGTCAGTTCATGCATGTTGAAACGTTCGCCATTGGCGGTAAGGCGTCCATGAAACCTGTGCGCGTAATAGGAAGCGTTTCCTTCTGTAATCATGAACAGTTTGCCATGAGCTTTTTTTGCCTCGGCAGCCTGAGCAAGAGAATCTCGAAGTGCTTGAAGGTTGCTGCTTTCCGGGCTTACGCTTGTTACAGCAGGTGCTGCAGCTTGTATGGATGTATAGTTTGAGCTTGTCTGGCAACCTGTCAGGTGTATAAAAAATAAAAGGGCAAAAAGTGAATTAACGGCGAACTTTATTCGTCTGGTTTTCATATTGTGTATGTTTGATTAAGCCTGTTCCGGCTGTATTAACTGTATATGTCACGGGAACAGGAGGTATTTTTGTTTGAAAAAATACCAGAAAACAGTAATTGTTTCGTTGCTTAATGTAACAAAAAAAAGTATAATAAGTTTCATAAGGATTTTTTCCCTGTTAACTTGTTGTAAAACAAGGCTTTTTATTTTCTGATTGTTTTTTATCGACCCCCTTCTTTCCCTGAACTTCCGATCCTTCATGATTTACCGGTCTGTGACGAGTTTGCAGAAAAACGGTTCCGTGCGTCTGATGTAAACTATTGTCTGAGTAATACGGTTATTAGAGATGGTATTATGTATCTGTCATGTATTGAAGCACTTAACCAGAAAGGAACAGTATGCGTTTGATTTTGATGACCGGAAAGGGAGGAGTTGGAAAAACTTCCATGGCTGCAGCTACAGGGCTGCGTTGTGCGGAAATGGGATATAAAACTCTGGTGTTGAGCACAGACCCCGCGCACTCTCTTGCTGACAGCTTTGATGTGGAACTTAGTCATGAGCCCAAGGAGATATGCCGGAATTTATGGGGTGCGGAGCTTGATGTTCTCGAAGAACTTGAACAAAACTGGGGATCGGTAAAACGTTACATCACCGAAGTACTGCAGGCGCGCGGTCTTGAAGGTGTTCAGGCTGAGGAACTGGCTATACTTCCCGGATCTGACGAAATTTTCGGGTTGGTAAGGGTGTTCCGGCATCACAAGGAGGGGCATTACGATGTGCTGATCATAGATTCCGCGCCTACGGGGACAGCGTTGAGACTGCTGAGTATTCCGGAGGTTACCGGGTGGTACATGCGCCGTTTTTACAAGCCCCTGGAAAAGGTTGCAGTAACTCTCCGGCCTATTGTTGAACCCATATTCAGACCGATAGCGGGGTTTTCCCTGCCCGACAAGCAGATGATGGACGTGCCGTATGAGTTTTATCAGAAGATCGAGAGACTGGGAGAAATTCTGACGGATAATACCGTGACAACTGTGCGGCTTGTCACCAATCCGGAACGCATGGTGCTCAACGAGTCTCTCAGAGCTCATGCATATCTGAGTCTTTACGATATCTCTACGGATCTTATTATCGCTAACAGGGTTATTCCCGATGAGGTAACGGACCCCTATTTCCAATACTGGAAAGAAAATCAGAAGATTTATCGTGACGAGATTTACGAGAACTTCAATCCCCTGCCGGTTAAAGAGGTCCCTTTGTATTCACGGGAGATATGCGGGCTTAAAACGCTCGATACATTGAAAGAGCTTCTCTATGGTGACGAGGATCCTTCCCAGGTGTACTATAAGGAAAATACGATGCGGGTTGAACAGGTCAAGCACGGCTATACGCTTGAAATTTTGCTGCCGGGGATAGAAAAGGACCAGATAGAGATCACCAAGAAGGGGGATGAACTGGGCGTTCGTATTGGTAATCATCGTCGAAACCTTGTGTTGCCACAAGCGCTTGCGGCGCTTAAAACCGCCGGCGCTGAAATGGAAAATGAGCTGTTGAAGATTAATTTTGTGGAGGAAAATGGGCAGAGCTCTGATAAAAAAGGTAAAAAGAACGTATAAAACAGGGTGTATTTTGCCTTAAAGGTTGATTTTATGGGTTGTTCTTCAGTATGTTTATATAGTTTAACCTGTTATGTAAATATTAATTCTGATATTGAACCAGTTTGATTCGGAGAGGAGAAAAAAGTGTGATGTCTTTTCAGGTTGGAGATCCGGTTATATACAGGAAGCCCAAGAGCTCCCCGCGTCCGGGTCCGCGGGCAAGGCAGGTATATCCTCTTGAGCATGGAGAAGCCTACCACTATGTGGTTGACAAATTCTGGAAGGTGGTCAGTATCAATGACGATGATACTGTTGATGTTGTTACCCGAACGGGAAAAAAGCACCGCCTCGAGAAAGATGACCCGAATCTTCAGAAAGCACGTTTTCTGAAATACCTTCTCTTCAGGAAGCGTTTTCCCGACCTCGAAGCCTTGTAAAGGGGGCTCTTTGCTGCTTAATCCTCACCCTCTCCTACCGGTTCCGACCCTGTTCTCAGATGATGCACTTCTGTGTCGAACCATAGAGGTTTTTCGTTGCGGAGCATGCTGATGACCACCTGAAATTCCGATGGATCTTTGAAAATCCGGTTTTCGATGAGTTGATTGCTTGAATCGTAGAAAGCGATTCTGCCTTTGTGCTCATTCATGTCCCACCTGCTGTAATAACTTGCTACAAGTATATTTGCCATGGTTGACCGTGTTACGATGGTTTGTATGGGTATCTTTTCGTAATTGGACTGTTTTTCGATAACGGGTACCGCTTCACTGAGTACGAGCTATGCGGTTAATTTCAATGACGTTTTATCGCTGATCAACAAATCTTGCCCCTCTGAGCACCGCCCAGCCGGATGTTGCCTTTTCTCCTGAAGGTGTCAAGGTTTCAGCGGAAACGAGCGCGTTGTTCAGAATAGTATCGATGAGTCTTGCACCGGTCAGGTTCGCGCCTCTCAGATCAGCTTTTGTAAGGTCGGCATCGTAAAGGCTGGCGTTTGAAAGGTTGGCATTGTTCAGGCTGGTTCCTTCAAGCCTTGCACCGTGGAGTTGTGCATCGGTGAGGTTAGCCTCGCTCATGTCGGCGCTTTTCAAAAATGCGCGTTCAAAGTTCGCCCCTTTCAGGTTTGCGTTACGGAAAACCGTCTCTTTCAGGCTTGCCCTTTTCCATGAAGTGTTGAGAAGGTCGGCTCCTGAAAAATCGGCTTTGTCGAGCTTGGCTCCGTTCATGGTTGAACTTTTCATGTCGATCCCTTTCATATCTGCTCCTTGCAACCCGGCATCATCGAGGTTTTCTTCCTGAAGATCCGCTTCCATCTCTGGATTGTCTTTTCGAAGGGTGTTCCAGGCAGTTACATCCTGCAAGAGGAGTGTTTCAGGAGCATTTTCAATAGATGTTTCCGGTTCAGGTTTTGCTGTAGTGCCGGAATAGGTTGCAGGGGCCGGGAGCGGCTTGGCTTTCATGACAACTGGGGCTTTTTCGGCTTCTTGTGAATATCTCGCTCCGTTCAGTGATGCCCACAGTGGAGTTGCTCTTTCACCAGATGGCAGAATAGTATTGTTTGAAATTCTTGAGCCGTCCAGTTGAGCTTGCCTGAGCAGTTTTGCATCGGTCAGGTTCGCTCCCCTGAGATCAGCTTTTGTCAGGTTCGCCTCAAAAAAACGGGCGTTTTGAAGACTGGCTCCATGCAGGATTGCTCCCTCGAGGTTTGCAAAACGGAGATCGGCGTTGGACAGATTGGTTTCGCTGAAGTCTGCTCCTTTTGCATAAGAGTTTTTAAGATCCGCGCTGGAAAGGTTGGCTCTTTTAAGGATGGTTTCTCTGAGGTTTGTTCGTTTCAGTTTTGCGAACAAAAGGTTTGCGTTCCGGAGATTTGCACCGTTGAGTTTCGCACCGTTAAGCCGGCCTCTTATCAGGCTTGCGTCACTGAGGTCGGCGTTATCCAGATTGGCGTCTTCCAGATTGGCTTTGTCAAGGTCGATTATCCTGGCGGGCTGCATGGCGCGCGTGGAGTTCCATGCACTGACGTCCGAAAGAAGTTCTTTGAGAATGACAGGATCAAATCCGAAGGTTGCAGTACAGGCTGGACCGCTTTGCAATGCCAGAAAAAATATCGAAAAAAGAAGCGTTTTTTTCATAAGAGCATAATTGGTATTACAGGGCTCCGGTTGTTGCAGTAATATATATAACACGGCAGTCTAAAAGGAAAACAATCAGTTTGTAAATAGAGCTATCGGTAACTCGAAATACTATTACACAGTGCGGTCAGATTCTTGAGCGCAGCAGAATAAACGAACCGGCAATAATAAGTAGGCCGCCGGTCCATGCTGATGCCGGGGGAATTTCATTCCAGAAAAGGTAGCCGTAAAGAACAGAGAAAACAATGGAAGAGTAGCTTGCCGCAGCAACAACCGGAGCGTAATCCATTCTGTAGGCAAGTGTCATCAGGTACTGGCCGATGGTTGAAAAAAGCGCAACACCTGCCAAAAGAGCCCACTCGGTTCTGTCTGGCATGATGAATGACTGTCCCATGAAGATGGAACTAAGGAGTGCGGTAATGACGAAAAAGTTTGTGACGATCGTTGCAGGATCATCAGTACGATTCAGTTTTCTGACAAGCAGATGGGCTATTGCCGAAGCGGTGGCGGCTCCGATACTTGCCCAGGCTGCAGCAGTCCAGCCCAATGAGGGGTCCAGAATAAGTACAATCCCGGCAAGCCCTGTTCCGATTGCGAGCCAGACAGAAGCGCTTGGCTTTTCTCCAACAACCCAGGGAGCAAGAACGGCAAGAATAAGTGGTTGTGTTTTTCCGAGAAAGACGCTGACAGCAAGGGGAATATGCGTGAGTGCATAGTAAAAACCGCTGATGGCAAGAAATCCGAAAAGGGCGCGGAGAACAAGCGTTTTCCAGGCCGTGACAATAAACTTTTTTTTACGCAGCCAGAGGAAACCGAAAAAGAAAGGAAGCGGCATGATGCTGCGGAACAAAATGATCTCCGGAATCGGTAACGATGAACCGATTCCCTTGATCATCGCCGCCATTGTGGCGAAACAGGCCGAGGCTATTAACATCAGGATAACACTCATCGAAAGTCAAAATTTAAACCTGGCTTGATTGCCAAGATATTGCCATTGCCCAAATCGCAAGGAGAAACGAAATGCCGGGGAAGCGGGTTGTAATATAAAGTTAGACATGCTAAAAACAAGAGTGTGGTGTGAGGATATAAATCATGACAGATATAACAAAATATAAAGGAAAGGTTTTGGTTGCAGGTGCAACTGGAAAAACCGGGAGATGGGTCGTTTCCCGACTGCAGCACTATGGCGTGCCGGTTAAGGTTCTGACGCGTTCTGCAGAAAAAGCAAAAGAGCTTGGTAATGTTGAGGTGGTAGAAGGGAAAATTCAGAGCGAAGGGGATGTTGCAAAAGCTGTTGCCGGATGCAGTGCCGTTATTTCAGCAATGGGATCAAGTGAGGTTTTTGGTGACGCCTCTCCGGGAGAGGTTGACAGGGATGGTGTTATCAGGCTCGTTGATCAGGCTGCAAAGGCTGGTGTAAAGCACTTTGGCCTTGTCAGTTCGATGGCAGTAACCAAATGGTATCACCCTTTGAACCTGTTTGCAGGAGTTCTCAGCAAGAAGTTCGAAGCCGAGGAACATCTGAGAGGTGTGTTTGGCAAGGAAGGTCGCTCCTATACGATTGTTCGCCCCGGTGGACTGAGAGACGGCAGCCCGTTGCTTCATGACCTCCATGTTGATCAGGGCGACAAGCTTTGGAGCGGGTGGATTAACCGTGGAGATGTTGCTGAACTCCTGGTTGTTTCGCTCTGGGCCGAAAAGGCTAAAAATAAAACCTTTGAGGTGATCAACGAGGGAGAGGGAGAGCATCAGCAGGACGGCCTTGAACAATATTATGACAAACTTGCGGGTTAACGTCTGAAGCGCGGACAGCAGATAGTGTACTATGCCGAGGATTCTTTTTGAGAGATTGGTAGGCGTTGTCCGCGCTTAGGGACACCTCTATTTATTTATTCCGCGAATTCAATTGCATCGTTGAGCGGTGCTCGAAATCCTCGTGTACTCTGTGTACACTCCGGTTTCTGCGCTCCGTTCGCCTTGCACTTGAACCGCTCATGACAATAAATAGAGGTGCCCTTATGTTATTGTAGTTCATACATCGGACATGCTTTGCCGAAACGTTCATTGTTAGAGATCCTGCTATGAACACTTCTGCTCATGCCCTGCCTTGAGCAAAAGGTTGAGGAGTGTTCGACAAGAAAAAGCCTTCCCGTGTAGAGAAAGCTTTTCCGGTAGAAAAATATTGGTTGCCATGTGGTTACAGCTTTCTTCCCGAAAGGATTGATCCTGCCATGCTTCCGACGGTATTTGCGCCGGACTGTACCGCGGACAGGAGGCTGTTGCCGACAAAGCCGACAGCTTCCGCAACTTTCCAGCCTGCACTGCCTACTGTATCAATGGCTTGTGTTGCAACCTCCCCGAATGTTTTTATGAGGCTGTTGAGCGGTTCGGAAAGCGCATGCAATGTATCGGCCACTGTTTTGGTTCCTGTTTCAAGGGTGCCGGTAAGGTTCTTGTTCATGTTTTCAATTGCCGGCATGAGTGCCTGAATGCCTTTGTCTACAGCGGTGATCTGTGTGACTGCAAGATCTCCCAGGTTTTGAACTGCGGTAGCGATTGTCTGGGAAACATCGATTTTTTCTTCGTTGGCCATGGTAAACGTTCTCCTCTGGTTAAATATGATGGTGGCTTTGTACTCTTGAGTTGGCTATAAACATCAAACTCTTTTACAGTATAAAATGTTTCGGCAGAAGGGGGGCTCTAAAGCACCAGCACGAGAGAGGTGCCTATAATATTGAGCCCCTCCCAGTTTTTACTGAATTTTTCCGTTTCGTATTCATAGTGTATTCCGGTTTTCAGCTCTTTTACAATGGGTATGTCCAATCCCACTTTGAATTTGTTCCTGTTCATTTCACCCTCGCTGAGGTTGTAAAACAGTTCATTGGAGAGGTAAGGAGTTATTCCCTTGTTAGATAAGGCTATTTTGATAAAACTTCTTCCGCGCCATTCTATTCCGTAACCCTTTGACCGGGACCTGTATTCAAGTCTTTTTCTTACAAAAAGAGACCACGGAGAAAATCTTTTGTTGAGGACAAACACTGAACTCAGGCGGTTTTCAGGAACCCACTGTCCATTGATCTGCTTGTCCATATAGCGGTATTCCAGGCCTGTTTTCAGTCCGCTCGAAATTCTATAGTAGGGGCCGGCAAAGAATGCCTGGAGTTCAAGTTCGGAAATATCGTTGAAGTAGATGCGGGTGAAGCCTGTCCGGATCTGCCATCCATCACTGACAGAAACAGGTATGATCAAGGCAAAACGTGACTGAAGGTCATATGCCGCCGCATATGTTTTTCCGGAAAGAGGGAAGAGAAGCAGGAGTAGCGCAAGAATCAAAAAATAAACAACCCTCATGGCCGAAAGGTGTTAACGGGATGATGTCATACAAAAAAGCAGTACATCCTTGCAGGACGTACTGCTTTGAAAAATTTTGCCATTTCAGAAATTGTTCAGTCCTTGAAACGTTTCTCGACTGACTTTGTGGGATTGGCATAACCCGATACTTCCGGAGACGATCCTTTCAGTCCGGCCGATCCGCCCCCGCCATAGAGGTAAGGATAAGCATTTGCTCCAAGTCTCTTTGTGGTTTTTCCAATATTTTCCAGCGCATCACCAACGACCCACCAGTGACCATCTATGAAGACTTCAAGGAATCTTCCGTATGCTTCCGCCCCGTTTACAAAGGCCCCAGAACTTTTATTCATCGTTGTTCCCGTTAAAATTGGGATATTTTATAGGATTATGTTGTCAATTTAGAGAAATGTTACATGATTAACAAGGCTTTTATTCTGC
>JAKSCY010000024.1 GCA_022360355.1 Chlorobiales bacterium | reverse complement strand
CCGAATACAACATGGGTGAAACTGTTCAAATATCGTATGTAGACCCTGAAGATGAATCAAATAACTATGTAAGATACGTGACTTATAATGGTGAAGATATTGAATTAAAGGATGGTGAAGAAGCTGGTGTTCTTCGCACTACTCCAACCTTCTTTGATTTAGGTTTAAAGGCTGAGTATGACCTGAAGATTGCAGGTTTACCATTTAAAGCATTTGCTGGTGTTAAAAACATCTTTAACTCATACCAAGATGATTTTGATTCAGGTAAAGACAGGGATCCTGCCTATATTTACGGTCCAACAAATCCTCGCACAATTTATTGCGGTATTAAACTAACAAATGTCTTTGGAGCACATTAAGCAATCTATTGATGACATAATAGAAAGCCTGGCGTTCGTCAGGCTTTTTTATTGCCACTACTCAACCATAGCGATAGTGATTTAAACATTTAAAACCGAATACTGTATTCGGCAGCAATTGCAAATTGACTTAATCCGTCCGGCCGTTTCTCTCTTGCAACGACTGGCCCACCAAGATTAAGCTCCACAAAAGTATTTTGAGTTAAATGATACTGAAAAAACACATTTAGGTTCAAAGTCAGGCCTTTTGAGTCATCAATGGTAATTTCTTCACCTTCAGAATTCTCGTAGCTATCATCACCAAAATGATAAATTGGAAGTATACTGGAAGAAAATATAATCTTTTCACTTAATTGAGTGGAATGTGATAAACGAAGTAATACATCGCCTTTTCTTTTATAGCCGTTAGTAGAAATATAAGGATCGCTTAAAATTCCATCGGGATATTCGTCAATTAAAAATGTATTACCATTTTGTGTCAAAGGCTGTTGCCAGGCGCCACTGATCGAGAATTTATTCCAGCTTCTGGTGATTCCCAGAATCATATCCGTTGTTCCCAGACTTGTTTGATAAGCCATTGGTAAAGGGCGACCATCTATTTTTTTGTTGGCATTGTTAAATGGTACCTTCACGCCTGCAGTAAAGTTTAACTCAGAACTAGCTGCCCAGGTAGCTGTTATTATTGCGTCGGCCAATCCGGTATTTGTAGTCAGTTCACCAAGGCGCATACCCAATAATAGTCTTGTACTCAGTGCCACGTTGCCCATATATCGGGTATATTCCAAATATGGCGAAAGTACAGTCACCTGGTATTGAGCAACACCATAAGTCATCCCAGTTTTAAATTGATTTTTAGCGGAGGAAGTCTCGTTGACTGATGGCTTTATAGAATGTATCGTACAAAAACCGGCATCACTACATCCCTGAGCTCTAACATCTGGCATTAAAATCCACATACCAAATGTTAATTGGAGTATTACAAAAAAAGCTTTCATGTAAGAAAAATTAATTACACACCTTTAGTCTGCTTTTCTTCGGAATACTTACAAATAAATGATATAAAAATTCATTTCGCGAAAGAGTTGACACTTATTCAACCAATAAACAACCAGTCGATTAGAATGGATGTTATACAAAATTCTTTACCCTGATACACAATAATAACATGGTTTATTTACTTAATTACAAGTAAAAATTAAGTAAATAAACCATTAAAATATTATCATATAAAATGATGAATGAGAACAGCTGACCTTTTGTTAATTATAATAAATAATGTTTTTAATGGAACATTTAGCCAATTTAGTCTAAGAAAATTGACTGTTAGTCACAAACCATATAATAGCAGCTAATTGCAAACATTGTTTTCATTATATTCGTTTCATCTTTCCTGACAGGTTGTTTTCCCCTTGCCCCGTTCTCACACTCTATCCCTTGAGCGGGGCATTTTTTATATACCCCAAAATTTATCTTTTCCAGGATAATTGTACTTTACCCGTGCAACGTTAGGCGGAAACAAATAATATTCAACAATAGCAGAACTGCAAACAACCCCTTTTGAGTTTTCTATTTCCGTTTCGATTAGAGCATGCTTTTTGTTCTTCGATTTTAATCGAGCTGTTATTTTCATCTCACCAGCTGAAATATATAATGGGTTGTGATACTGAATTTCCATCTTACTTGTAACACCAGCAGTATCCAACATTGAATAAACAAACCAGCTGGCCAGCTCGTCCATTAATGTTGCTTGAATTCCACCATGAACAACATTCATATAACCTTCAAATTCAACTTTTGGTATCCAATAACTGAATACACTTTCTCCATCTGAATAAAACTCCAGTTGAAATCCTGTTTTATTATTGGGCGAACAGCCAATACAATTATACTGATCCCCTTTATGTTTTATAAAGGGATTATTAATCTTTTTTACTTGACTCATGCTATTCTTTTTTATTAATTGCTTCTGCT
>JAKSCY010000019.1 GCA_022360355.1 Chlorobiales bacterium | reverse complement strand
GCCGGTTCTGGACGCGCTCAAATTGCTCTGGCTCAATGATGCGCGGTATCTCGATGGTGTATTGACTGCCATCGGCAAAGCACCAAGTTGCCTCACCCAGGTAGTCTTCAGACCGGAGTATCTGATTGATCACAGCATTCGCCCAATCGTACGTGCGGCGTTCTGGTTTGCGTTTTGGTGGCCTATCGTCAGCCAGCAACCGCCGCCGAATCTCGAACGTCCCTGCACCCTGGTCATACCAGGTGAATATGTCCTTGACTGTTTGGACCTCGGCTTCATCCGCCAAGGTGATACACCGTCCGCGTTTGCCGTCTTCCTTTACGGCATCGTACCCCAAGCGGTCGTAGATGCCTGGCCAGCGCCCCTGCTGTAGCGTGGCCACTTTTCCCATCTGGCTGCGCTCCGCTCGGCGCTTGTTCTCCTCACGCCACACGGCAGCCTTGATGCTCAAGGTAAACCGGTCAATCATCCCGCCCGTGGCATCATACAACCCGATCTTGGGTTGCCCGTTGCGCTGAGCGTCACCGATATCCAGTGCATCTTCCAGAGCGACAGCAACGCGAGGATGCCGGACAAGGCGGTCGTCACGCCAGCACGCTACGGCGTCAGTCTCGCCGATTCTGAGCAGTGCCAGCATTTCCACGAGTGCGGGACGGTCAGCCCGCTCGCCCGAAGGGTTGACCATCATTCCCTTTTTGGGGTTCTGCGTTGCCCGATAGTTTTCACAGTCTACGAACACCCCGGCCACGTTCCAGCCATTGCGCTCGCAGAGAGCGCGCATGTCTGCGATCTGTTGGTCTATGCTTGCACCTTCCTCGGCTTGCTCCTCTTTCGAGACCCTGGCGTAGAGCGCTACTTCCATCTTTCTGTCTCCTTGTTGTGCTATACCCTTGCCCGTGCTATAATTCGGCCCGGGCCGGGCGTCCGTTGCCTTGGTAGCCCAGACGCCCGGCCCACTGGTGGGCCAGTCGGCGTCCGACAGATCGTCGGCTGCCGCTGGCCCG
>JAKSCY010000335.1 GCA_022360355.1 Chlorobiales bacterium | reverse complement strand
TGTTCCGAAGTAAAATGTTTCAGGCTGGCAACGACCCTGCATGGTACCGACATTACAGTGGTAGGTGCGGACAGCAGCATGCATGGTGCCGTCCGGCTGGCCATCAACAAGTCTGACGGGGTGACGGCTGTATCCGAATATCTTAAAAGGGAGACGGTGAAACTGTTCGATCCGAAACGTGAAGTCGAGGTGATCCCGAATTTTGTCGATACAGAGCTGTTTTACCGTATGCCGCGGGCCCGGGAAATACGTGAAAAACTTGGGTTGGGCAGTGAAAAAGTCTGTATTCATATTTCAAATTTCAGGCCGGTAAAGAGAATTCGCGATGTCCTGAAAACTTTTTATGTTATCGCGAACAAGATTCCGGCAACATTGCTGCTTGTGGGGGACGGTCCGGAAAGAAGCGAAGCCGAGGTCTGGGTGCGGGAAAACGGCATTGCGGATCACGTCCGGTTTCTCGGGAAGATAGACGATATTGTTCCACTGCTTTCTGTTTCCGACCTGATGCTGATGCCCAGCAAGGGGGAATCGTTCGGTCTGGCAGCACTTGAAGCCATGGCCTGCGGGGTACCGGTTATTGTTACGAATATGGGCGGCTTTCCTGAATTTATCGGGAACGGCAAGCACGGTTACCTTGTCGAACTCGGTAATGTCGGGCAAATGTCTGAAAAAGCCCTTGAATTGCTGACCGATGCGAAACGGTGGGGAGTCTTTTCACGAAACTGCGTCGAACAGGCGAGGAAATATCATGTTTCGATGCTTGTCGAGCGTTATGAAGCCTTTTACACCCGTTTGGCGGAGGGAAAAGCGTTAAGGCAAAAGGTAAAGGACAAAAGTCAAAAGAACAGTAAGGAGTAGCTCACTTCGTGCGCAGGAAAAGGGTTGTAGGCAGCTTGTTGTGTGTGTGCCGGAGGCGGCGAGCTGCTTACTGAAGACTATTTTTTCAATATCTTTTTGTCGGGAGCAATACACTCCGGAAGTCTTCCAGATCTTCAAGAACTTTTCCTGTCCCTCTTGCAACGGCGGTCAGCGGGTCCTCGCTGATATGAACGGCAAGTTTCGTTTCATCGTGGATTTTCTTGTCAAGGTTCTTTATGAGTGCGCCTCCTCCCGCAAGGAAGAGTCCCCTGTCAAGAACGTCCGCCGAGAGTTCCGGCTTGGTGACTTCAAGGCACTTCTTTATCGAGTTGATGATCTGGCCGATCGGTGTTGCAATAGCTTCCCTTATGGTTGGAGAGTTGACTTCCCGTTCTTCCGGAAGGGCGGTGACGAGATTTCTCCCTCTGACGGTCATGGTGAGTTCTTTATCCAGTTTGTTTGCCGATGCAACGCGGATTTTTACCTCTTCGGCGGTTCTTTCGCCGATAGCAAGATTGTAGGCTTTTCTGAAATGCCGCATGATCGAGTTGGTGATATCGGTTCCGGCAACCCTTAGCGATTCGCCGGAAGCGATGCCTCCCAATGAAATAACCGCGATTTCCGTTGTGCCGCCGCCTACATCAACAACCATGTTGCCCATGGGTTCCTTGACATCGAGTCCGATACCGATTGCTGCGGCCATTGGCTCGGCTACGAGATAGACCTCTTTGGCTCCTATATGTTCAGCAGAGTCGCGGACGGCCCTTTTTTCAACTTCCGTAATTCCCGACGGAATGCCGATCACCATTCTCCTGATACCAACCGAAAACTGGTTCTTTGTTTTTTTGATCAAACCCTTGATAAGCTCTTCTGTGGCCTCGTAATCGGCAATGACACCGTTTGCAAGCGGTTTGATGGTGACGATTCCCGGGTGTGTTTTTTCATGCATCAGTAGTGCATCCTGTCCAATTGCAACAACCTTTCCTGTGCTTCGCTCCCTGGCGACAATGGACGGTTCATTAAGCACTACACCTTTATCGCGAATAAATACAAGTGTGTTTGCGGTCCCGAGATCTACGGCAATGTCTCTGAATAGATAACCAAAAAAGCTCATGTTTGTCTTGAATGAAGTGTGTGGTGTCGTTCCGTTGTGTCTTTGTCAAGGGCGATCGGGAAGGCGTTTTTCCTGCGCTTTCACTGAAAAGGTAAGGTAGGTAATGGAACTAATTATTTCAAATGAAAATCATCGAAGAACCATGAGTTTTTTCTTTCCCGTAAAGAGCTTGAAAGGGGGAGGGCATATTTCTTTAAATGGCCCGTTTGTTTACATTAGGTGAAGAACGTTGTATCGTGAATCACATAAAGAATAGCACTGTGTTAAGGCTGTTTACCTATGCCGAGCAAAAATCGGAACTGCGGCGTCACCTGAGCCGCAGCGTCACGTTTGAACCTGAGGTCCGCGAGGTGGTTCAGGAGATACTGACAGACATAAAGGACCGGGGGGATACTGCGCTTTACGAGTACACAGAGCGGTTTCAGGGGTTCCGTCCCGGAGAGGTTATGGTATCGTCTGAAGAAATCCGCGATGCGTATGAAGAGGCTGACGGGGACTTTATCGCAATTCTCGAAGAGGCATACAGGAACATAACGGTGTTTCATGAACAGGAGGTTGACAAGAGCTTCTTTTGCGAGCAGGACAACCGTGTTATTCTCGGTCAGCGGGTAACGCCGCTCGAGCGAGTTATGCTCTATGTGCCGGGCGGAAAGGCTGCTTATCCGTCTTCTCTGTTTATGAATGTCGTTCCGGCCCAGGTTGCCGGTGTCGACAGGATATATCTGACGACCCCCTGTGACGGTGAGGGAAAGGTCAGTCCCCATATTCTTGCGGCTGCACATGTTGCCGGTGTTGACACAATCTACAAGTTCGGCGGTGCTCAGGCAGTCGCAGCGTTCGCGTTCGGGACGGAGAGTGTCCCGAAAGTCGACAAGATTACAGGGCCGGGCAACAAGTTCGTTGCGCTTGCAAAAAAGGAGGTATTCGGACACGTTTCCATCGACAGTATTGCCGGACCTTCGGAGGTCGTTGTTATCGCCGACGATTCGGCTGATCCCGAGTTTATAGTGCTCGACCTTTTTGCCCAGTCTGAACATGACCCCGATGCTTCATCGGTGCTTGTTACCGACTCGGGCAAGCTGGCGGAAACCGTTAAAACGCTGGCAAACGAAATGGTTACCGCGATGGAGCGAGGGGATATCATACAACAGGCTTTCAATGCAAACGGGGCGATTGTTCTGACAAAAGATATTCGTGAAGCATGCGAGGTTTCCAACATGATTGCACCGGAGCATCTTGAACTGCATGTCCGCGACAGCTGGGCGATTCTTCCCGACCTCAGGCATGCAGGGGCGGTCTTTATGGGTAGTTATTCTTGTGAATCGATAGGCGATTACTTTGCAGGGCCGAATCACATCCTGCCGACAAACGGGACAGCACGGTTTTTCTCACCGCTTTCTGTTCGTGATTTTATCAAACATACCTCTATTATTTCCTACTCAAAAGAACAGCTTGCTTTGTCGGGGGAAAAGATTGCACGGTTTGCTGACCATGAGGATCTTCAGGCACATGCTGAAGCGATAAGGGCACGACTGAGGAAACTCCGGTGAACAGGTGTTCTGCAAGTGGGTAATATGTGATGAAGGTCAGTGATTACGATTATGAGCTGCCGGAAAGCAGTATAGCGATCTATCCTCCCCCCGACCGCGGAACAACCAGGCTTGAGGTGCTGAACCGTGAGACAGGGACAATAACACATGCGGCATACGCGGAACTTGCCCGTTTTGTAGAGCCGGGCGATCTGCTTGTTCTCAATAACAGCAAGGTAGTGCAGGCAAGATTGTTTGCGCGGAAATCAACGGGAGCGGAGATCGAACTTGTTTTGCTTGAGAAGCACGAAGAACGTCAGGATATGGTGATGTACCGGGGCAGATTGAAGCCTGGGGATGTTCTGCTGGCTCATGGTAACAAGCTCGTTGTTGAATCTGTTGAAGGGCAGGGGATTGCAAGAATATCCTGTCTTGACGGCCGAAGTGTTCAGGGTTTTTTTGCCGAGCATGGAGAGGTGCCGATACCCCCGTATTTGAAAAGGGGGGTTGAAGAGGTTGACCGTGAACGTTACCAGACGGTTTTTGCTGAAATACCGGGTTCTGTTGCAGCCCCGACCGCGTCATTGAATATGACGGATGAACTGCTTGATGCCCTGGTGGTGAAGGGGGTTGACCGGGCGTATGTTACGCTGCATATCGGGCTCGGAACGTTTCTGCCCATCAGGGGTGATAGCCTGGATTCCCATGTTATGCACAGGGAGTATTATTGCATACCATCCGAAACCACCGGAAAAATCAGGGATGCCAAACGGGAAAAAAGGAGGGTGATTGCCGTCGGCACTACAGTAACCCGCTCACTCGAACATGCAGCATCGCTTATCGAAGACCGTGATGGCCCGGGGGAGATTGTCGATGAGGCTGATATCTTTATTTATCCGGGCTACTCTTTCAGGGTTATCGATGCTCTTGTAACCAACTACCATGCGCCCCGATCGACGGTGTTGATGCTTACTGCGGCGTTCGCCGGGTGGGATAATCTGAAAAAAGCTTACGGTGAAGCACTTGAAAGGGGGTACAGGTTTCTGAGTTATGGAGACAGCATGCTGATAATTTAAAAATGGCCTTTTTGCCCAATCTCTGCGTCGTGTTCAGACTTCCGATGCTCACGTATTCAAACATACGCTCTGCTTCGGCTTCTGAACTCTCCTTGATCTTGAACAAAAATTCTCATTTTTTACCGTTTTAGTGTATTGCCCTCGAACCTTTCGCAACGGTTATTCGAAGTGCCCCACCTTACAAAAAGCCATCGGTCCATTCTGCTCACATCCTCGTTGCTTTTTTTCAATAAGTATGCTAACTTAACAGCTTTGCCCGCTACATGGCGGAATTGCACCCTTCCTTTTCGTAAGAAATAATATTTTCACAAGCATTAAAAAAACAGAAGGAGATTGACGTAATGGGTCTTATACAAGAATATCGTGCGCATG
>JAKSCY010000415.1 GCA_022360355.1 Chlorobiales bacterium | reverse complement strand
GGAACGGAAAGCGGAGGCTCGGGAACAGGTGGAGAGGATGCTCGCCCGGATTGACCGGGAAATCGACCACATGGAACGAAGCCGGGAGATGTACAACAAGTATATGGTGGAATTTCATAAGAAATACGCACTATCGTTTGCCTGTATTGTGTTTGTTCTGGTCGGGGCTCCTCTTGGCGTTCTTGCGAAACGTGGTGGTCTTGGTGTGGGGGCGGGTCTGTCACTGGTGTTTTTTATACTTTACTGGGCATTGCTTATCATGGGCGAAAAACTGTCTGACAGGGGGATGCTCGAACCCGGAATATCAATGTGGCTGGCCAATATTGTCATGTTGTCGATCGGACTCATCGCCCTTTTTCGCGTTGTCGGTTCCGGTCGCTGAAAGCAGTATGTGTCTTTGAGAAGGTGGGCTTATTTGCTGCAAAGTGTCTTTTTGTTTCCGTTTTCATCCAAGCAGACAAAGGTGATACGAGTACTGAAAACCATCTCACGTTTTCCCGTGTCTATACTGTCCTTGTATGCGTTGACCGTATATTCAACGGATGTGTTGCCTTCACGTGTTTTTACAGGTTCAAAACGGAGAATAGTGCCTTTTCCTATGCTTTTTCTGAACTCAATCCTGTCCATGGCCACCGTTACAAAGTTGCAGCCCGGATAGTCGAGTGTCACGGCAATATATCCTACTTCATCAATCCATTTCAGCAGATTGCCTCCGAAAAGAAAACCATAATGGTTCAGATGTTCGGGAAGGACAAGTTTGTAGTTTTCCATAGTTAGTATTTGGATGGTTGAGCCATTATAACCTTTTCTTTTTCTACCAGAACCTGTCCCGGAGGCAGGTTTTTGGCACGGCGGACATATTTTTTCTCGGTATACATGACAGGAACAAGTTCAGAATGCTTTGCTGCAGAGTAATAAGCTGCAATTTCAGCAGCCCTCATGATTTCAGTGCTGTGTTGCATTGATGCTCCGCGCAGAATACAGTGTGATCCCGAGGTGCCTCGTGCATGCAGCCAGATGTCATTTTGCTTCGCAAAAGAAAACGTAAGTTGTTCGTTATTTCTTGCGTTTTTGCCGACGTAGAGTACTGTGTTTTGTGTGATGGCAAACTTCCGGAACGGCAGTTCTCTTTTTTCTTTTTTTGACGTACTCTCAAGCCCGAGGATTTTCAACGTCGGGCGGTGTGTTTCGTAAAAACTCCTTACCTCTGACGGGCTTGAGAGCCCTGCAGAAAGCATGATCAGGTTGTCAAGTTCCCGCTGCTGTTTTTGTACTACCGCTTTTCTGCGCATGCCCCCTTCAATTTTATCTCTGGTTTTTGATGCTTTCCGGAAAAAGGCCGCCGCGTTCTGCTGCAGGTTCAGTTCCGGTTTCAAGGGGATGACCATGGAAGGGGATGAAGGATCGAGGAAATTGGTGACCGTAATGTGTTCCTTGTTATGGTTAGGATGATAAAGGTTGGCCATGAGAAGATGACCGTTTCGTTCATATTCCTCAGCCTGTTTTTTCAGCTTTTCAGGCTGAAAATGGGCGAGTTCACCTGCGATTTTTTTCTTTTTCTGTCTCAACAGTCCGCCGAGATCGTGGACAAGCTTCCTGGTTGTCAGGTGCTGCCAGGTTTTTATGCTGTAAAAGTTCAGGCCATCGAGTACACTGTCGAACCTGACAGCGTTTTTCTCCGGGTTATGGAGTATGGAGAACAACGGTCCCTTTTTGGTATCGAGGTTCACGGACGGGAGAGGATCGAGCAGTTCGTAAAAGAGGGCGGAGAGTTGTGTGTGGATCTCTTTCTGCAAGCATTTTTTCCCGCAGCGGCAGAGAAGCTCTCTGACGAGCAGACGGTCAAAACCCGGAAGCATCTGTCCCAGTTTTCCGGCTGTGTCCTGTACGCCGGTCTCCTGTAACCGGTCAACAAAAAGATTCGGGTTGTAAACAAGCGCTTCGAGCGATCGGAGGATTTCCGGTCTTATAATTTTTTCCTGCTTTTCAAGGCGAGACGCAGGGGGATTTTTTTTAAAAGCATTAATAACCTTGTCACCGGTTTCCAGGAGGACGTTGGTTTTTGCGCTGAACAGTTGGAGTATAATTGCGTAATTTTCTGCAAGCTGCAAACGGATGATCCTGTCACGAGGATCGATGATTACTCCTGAAATCTTCTTTTCGGAGATTTCAGGCATCAACTCCGCGGTGTTGCGGTGCTTTCTGTTCAGTCCTTGTCTGGTGTAGACGCAGAGTCTGGGGTGACCGGTGACGATGATGAGCTGCAAGTGGTCGCCCTTGTTTGTTATCAGGCTTATGGTGATTTCGTTTTTCTGCTGCGAATAAACCTCGAAAACAAACCCCCCCTCAAGCAGTTCGTGCAGTTCGCGGGCAAGATGGTAGAGTGTAAAATAGTTTCGCAGCATCGCCGATCTGTTGTTTCAGGCTGATGTTTTTCTTTATCTTGCCTAAAATGAGCGTTTCAAATGGTCCCGACAAGGCCGGGATGTTCGAACAATATCTCAATGCAAATGTGACTTTCCCTCGTTACGTGTCACTTTTTATAATGTATTAAAATCCCGTCTATGCCTGAAGATCTCCAAGAAGACAGTTGTTGTCAGCCCCGCGGTGACGGGGAGAGTTACACTGGGGGAGCCCGGCTCGGGTGGCATGAATATTTTATGAGCGTTGCTCACCTGATTTCGCGAAGGGCAACCTGCACAAGGGGACATATTGGTGCGGTGCTTGTCCGGGACAACAATATTCTGTCCACGGGCTACAATGGAGCGCCTTCCGGACTGCCTCACTGTAATGAGACTACCTGCAGGATATATCGCAGTACCCACCCGGATGGAACGGTAGAGGAGAATTGTGTCAACACAATCCATGCCGAGATCAATGCGATTGCCCAGGCTGCAAAACACGGCGTTTCAATCAGGGACGCCGACATCTATATTACGGCCAGTCCCTGTATACACTGCCTGAAGGTCCTTATAAACGTTGGTATAAAAACTATCTACTATGACAAGCCCTATAAAATCGGGCACATATCGGATCTTCTTCGTCTCTCCGGCGTAAAACTGGTACAGATACATGTGGGAAAGTCGTAACCCGCTACATGGTGCCCTATGAGTGAGAGCGGAAAGAATGCGAGCGGTTACCACGAGCGGTATATGTCGCGCTGTCTTGAACTTGCTCAAGATGGGGCGGGTTATGTCAGCCCAAATCCCATGGTGGGCGCTGTGGTTGTTTGTGGGGACCGCATCATAGGGGAAGGATTCCATGAACGGTTTGGTGGCCCCCATGCAGAAGTTAATGCCATAGCGTCGGTGACAGATAGTCTGCTTCTGCAGCAGTCGACGCTGTATGTCAATCTTGAGCCGTGTTCTCATCACGGCAAAACACCACCCTGCAGCGATCTCATCATCGAAAAGAACATCCCGCGGGTTGTGATTGCCGGCAGGGACCCCCATGTCAGAGTTGCCGGGAAAGGTGTTCAGAGGCTTCGTGATGCGGGTGTCGAAGTTATCGAGGGGATTCTTGAGGAGAAGGCTCTGAAATTGAATGAGGCGTTTATTAAAACCCATGTAAAAAACATGCCGTTTGTTTCCCTGAAACTCGCGCAGACACTCGACGGGAAAATAGCGACGGCAAGCGGCTTGTCGAAATGGATTACGGGTTCACAGGCGAGGGAGCATGTGCACATGTTGAGGAGCCGTTATGATGCTGTTCTTACCGGTTCTGCTACTGTTCTGGCCGACGATCCTCTTCTGACAGTGCGTCACTGTGAGGGCAGGAACCCGTTACGGGTCGTTCTTGATGGAGGCTTGCGATTGTCTGGAGGAGAAAAGGTTTTTAACAGTGAAGCCCGGACGCTTGTATTTGCCAGTGAAAAAAGAGCTGATCCCGTGAAGCGTGACCGTTTGGGAGAAAAAGGAATCGAGGTGGCGTTTGTCAACGAACATGATGCAGGTCTCGACCTTCAGGAAGTAATGGGTATCCTTCATGATAAAGGTATTCTTTCTGTTTTTGTCGAAGCAGGTGCCCGTCTCTCCGGTTCAATGATGCAGGCACGACTGGTTGACAAAACATATATGTATGTTGCTCCGAAGATTTTTGGAGGAGACGGCCTGAGTTCGTTTGCTCCGCTTGGTGTAAATGTCCCTGACAAGGCTTTTGACCTCAGGTTTGAACCGCCATGCTTTTTTGGCGATGACATTTTGCTTGAAGCTTACGTTTTGTGACCTTTGAGTCCCGGTATAAAGAGAGCCGCTTATTTCAGGATTTGGTTTTATCAAGTGTTTTTTATATCATTGAGGTTGTGAGTTATATCAATATATACCCCCATAAGCATATAGTTTTGTGCATAGGGGGAGGCAGAAAAAGAAGCTTCACGACAACTTTTTCCACAGAAAGGGAAAAGAACGAGAAAAAACAGCAACACAAACACTTAAGAAAGCAGCAACATGAAGAAGAAAATCTTGTCATTACTATGCTTGGTCATGGTCTGGGCAATGCCGGCAACGGTAAAGGCCGAGGCAGAGACTGAGACAAAGCCTGAAGTGACTGTTTACGGTAATCTGAGGTACTCTTTCAACTATGTCGATGAAGACGGGGCAGGTTCGATCGACGGCTTCAGAGGAACGGATAACGTATCCCGTTTCGGCATAAAAGGTTCCTATGGCAACGATGATGTCAAAGCATTTGTTCATTTGCAGGTTGGGGCACCTTCCGATTGGGATGGTGGTGGAGACGGATTTAATCAGCGTTTCTTTTTCGGAGGATTCTCGGGCAGTTTTGGTAAAGTTACCTACGGCCGGATGACGAACGCATACAAATTCCCTGGCTATGCGCTTGATCCGTTCTATGATCTGTCTCGTATCAATTCAGGTGGCGTTTTCAGTGGAGGCGGTGCTTCCTATGGTTTGTCTCCTGCAACCAACGGGTTCACTGATAACTCTTTACAGTATTTCACACCTAACATAAGCGGCTTCAAGCTTGTAGGTGGTATCGCTATTGATGACAGCAACGATGATGAGATCGGCTACCTCGCAGGTGGTTCCTACAGCTCCGGTGGCTTTACTCTCGGTGGCGTTTATGCTGAAAACAGCGATGGGAAAACAAACTATCCTGGTATTAATGCAGGTGGCGGCGCCATGAGGGCTTATGCAACTTACAAGTCCGAAGACTGGAAAGCCGGTGTTTCCTACGAAAACATCGACACCAGTGGTATGGACAACGTCAGTTATCTCTATGTAACCGGAACAGCAATGATGGAGAAGACCGATTTGTCGTTGTCGCTCGGGTACGTTGATGACGGGGCAGCTGAAGGGTTCGGTATTACCGGCGGTGCATTCTATAATGTCCTCGACAATGCCCAGGTTTATGCCATGGCAAGTTACGCCGATCTTGAGTCAGACAACGCACCTTATGTCGTTTCCGTAGGTGCCATCTACAACTTCAGCTTTACCGCAAAATAGGTAAGGAAGATGTTGTGATTTTTCTGGTTTGACCGTAACAACATCCTGAACACCGGACTGTTCCTTCTCCGTGGGGCAGTCCGGTTGTTCTTTTATAGACTTTTTTGTGCTTCTCCTCATTGTGCCCCAAAAATTGGCCTTTATCCAGAGCTTTTCTAACTTGCGGTGAACCCCATAAATTATTTGACTATCATGATAGACCGTATTATTCAAAACAACGATCTGGGCAAACTGCTTTTGCGTTTTTCTGTGGGCGGCCTGATGCTGTTTCACGGGATTCACAAGCTCGAAAGTGGTCTTGGTTTTATTGAGAAGTCTCTTGTTGATGCAGGCCTACCCGCATTCCTGTCCTATGGTGTGCTTGTCGGGGAAATACTCGCTCCGCTGCTTGTTGTTCTGGGTATTCTTTCCCGGCCTGCCGCACTGCTTGAGGCATTTGTGATGGTGATGGCTGTATATCTTGTGCATGCCGATGAACTGTTTTCCCTGACTCAACACGGAGGTCATGCACTGGAACTGCAGTTTCTCTACCTGTTCGGTTCTCTTGCAATTGTTTTTCTCGGTTCCGGCAAATACAGCGTTTCAAGAGGAAGAGGGCTGTGGGATTGAGGGAATCCGTTTTATTTACTTTTTGATGCATGGGCGGGTAATTGTGCCCGTGATGGGAACTTTGTCCGGGTTTTCCCTGTTCTGGCGTACTGTTCTCTTGAGAACCCTTTACTGTTTACTGTATTGAGCACAATCTTTTGAAGTTAAAACAAGGAAGAAAAAATATGGCCCAGATTACACTAAAAGGAAATCCTGTAGCAACTGTTGGTGAATTGCCTGCCGCAGGAACAGCCGCTCCTTCGTTTACTCTTGTAAATAAAGATCTGTCCGAAGCAAACATGGCGGATTTTGCCGGAAAAAGGATCGTACTGAACATTTTTCCCAGCCTCGATACCCCTGTCTGTGCGGCTTCAGTGAGGCGTTTTAATCTTGAAGCTTCCAGCATTCCCGATACTGTGGTGCTGTGTATTTCTGCCGACCTTCCTTTCGCGCACAAGCGTTTTTGCGAGGTTGAAGGTATTGAAAACGTTGTTTCTCTTTCTGTCTTCCGTTCGCCTGAATTCGGCAGTGATTATGGTGTTACTATTACCGACGGTCCTCTTAAAGGGATTCTTTCCCGTGCCGTGGTTATTGTGGACAAGGATGGCAAGGTTATCCATGCTGAACAGGTACCCGAGATAACCCAGGAGCCCGATTACGAAGCAGCCCTGAAGGCCATGGTATAGCAGGGTATGTTTACCGGAATTGTCAAGGATGTCGGGACGATAGCGGGGGTTCACAGAAGGGGGGCAGGCCTGCGCATTGCGGTACGCTACAACAATGAGCAGGAGTTCAGTGATCTTGCAATCGATGAAAGTGTCGCGATCAATGGCGTCTGCCAGACGGTTGTGGCCCTCGGCGACAAGGCATTCGACGTCGATACAATAGAGGAAACACTGAAGAAAACCACGCTTGGTTTCTTTGCCCCAGGTGCTCCCGTAAACCTTGAGAGGGCGTTACAGGCTTCGGACAGGCTTGGCGGTCATTTTGTTCAGGGGCATGTGGATTGTGTCGGGACGGTTCTGGGGGTATACGATCTGGGAGGAAGCAGGGAGATCAGGATCGGTTTTCCGGAAGAATTTCAGCCTTTCATAGTGCCGGTAGGTTCCATTGCGATCGATGGAGTCAGTCTTACCGTTGCGAACGTCAAGGAAAACAGCTTTGCCGTTGCGATTATCCCTTATACGTTCGACAATACAACCATTAACAATTTGAAAGAAGGCAGCCGGGTAAATCTGGAGTTTGATATTCTCGGTAAATATATTGCAAGGCAGCAGGAGCTTCTAAAAAATTCAGAGAGAGGCTCCGGAAAAATCAGCGAAAACTGGTTAAGTGATTTAGGATATTGATGGGCATCTCTATAGACTTGTTCAGCGCCCTGATTACATCGTTGGGCGGTGCTTGGAATCCTCATGTACTATGTGTACACCCCGGTTCTTGCGCTCCGTCCGCCTTGTTTTCATGTCGCTCACGACATTTTATAGAGGTGCCTTGATGTCCGCAGGCAAGGAAAATCAGGAAGATCTTTTCGGTTTGCCCGCCGGAGGCAATGCGGATTCCCGTTTTCAGCCGCTTGCCGAAAGGGTACGGCCGCGAACTCTTGACGAAATGTATGGCCAGGATCACCTTATCGGTGCTGATGCTCCCTTGCGGAAGTTCATCACTCAGGGGCGCCTGCCTTCGATGATATTCTGGGGACCTCCCGGTTCAGGCAAGACGACACTGGCGGAAATATGTGCCAAGTCACTTGATTTTCGTTTTGATGCATTGTCTGCAGTCGATGCAGGGGTCAGGGAGGTGCGCAGGGCACTCGATCTTGCCGTTTCTGCACAACGGCTTGAAGGCCGCCAGACGCTCTTGTTTATCGATGAGATTCACCGTTTCAACAAGGCTCAGCAGGATTCGCTGCTGCATGCAATTGAACAAGGCGTTGTTGTGCTGGTCGGGGCAACAACCGAGAATCCTTCGTTTGAGGTCAATGCCGCTCTGATGAGCAGGATGCAGGTGTACATTCTCAATCCTCTCGAAAACCATGATATAGAAGCAGTTGTCAGGCGGGCACTTGCAGGCGATTCGCTGATTGCTCCCTGTGAGATCGTCATTGATGACTGGGACTTTCTGCTGCAGTTTGCCGGAGGCGATGCCCGTAAAGCCCTGAACGCTGTCGAAGCAGCTTTTTCCATGGTTGATAGTTCGAAGAAGCCTCTTCATCTTTCCCGGGACCTGCTTGAAGGCGCACTGCAGAAAAAGCTCCCTGTTTATGATAAAAAGGGAGAGTCGCATTACGATATCATCTCGGCGTTCATCAAATCTCTGAGAGGGTCCGATCCCGATGCGGCCCTGTTCTGGCTTGCAAGGATGCTCGAAGGAGGGGAGGACCCGAAATTCATCGCGCGCAGAATGGTTATTTTTGCCAGCGAAGACATAGGTAATGCCGATCCTTACGCTCTTACACTGGCAGTTTCGGTTTTTCATGCCGTAGAAGTGATAGGGCTGCCCGAAGCGAGAATAAACCTTGCGCAGGGGGTTACCTATCTGGCAGGTTCTCCGAAATCCAATGCAAGTTACCAGGCAATAAATGAAGCGCAGCGTTATGCCGAGGCTCACCAGGCTGCTCCCGTCCCAATGCATCTGAGAAATGCTCCGACCAAGTTCATGAAAGAATCAGGGTATGGCAAGGGTTACAAATACCCTCATGATTATCCTGAGCATTTTGTCATGGAGCATTACATGCCGGAAGGTCTGAATCAGGTTTTTTACCATCCAACAGGGGAAGGCAGGGAAAAATTTGTCAGGGAGCGTCTCGAAAAGCTTTGGAAAGGAAGGTATTGAACGTTGGAATTTCGGTATATTTTTCAGGGCTTTTTACAAAAGTTTATCTCGTGCAAAAAGTTATGACAAACCTTGGGCGTTATCTGCTGTATTCGGTTGTCGCGATTGCAGTTGCCTTGTCTCCCACGTTGATTTTTGCTGCCGGGGGAAATACAGGCAAGGGGCAGTCGTTGACGCTTTCACTCGATGAGGCTGTCTCCACCGGCCTTGATCGTAATCGTGACCTCGAGGTTGCAAGGCTCAATCGTGATATTGCCGGTCAGAAAGTTCGCGAGGCGTGGGCGGGTGTGCTCCCGCAGCTCGATGCGGGATTCGACTATACAAGGACCCTGGAACCTGCTGTGATCTACTTCCCCGACATAACCGGAAGTGATCCGACAAGGTTGATTCCTCTGGAAATCAGCCAGGATAATGCAATGGTTGCCTCGCTTTCACTGAGCCAGCCGGTATTCAACCTGAAGGCCGTCGCAGGAATACGAGCGTCCTCCGCCGTGCGGAAAATCAGCATGGAAACATATCGCCAAGCTGAGGCGGATGTCGTCACCAACATCAAAACAGCGTATTACAACGTCTTGATAGCCGACGAACAGGTGACGATATTCGAACAAAGCATCTCTCGCTGGGAAACAGCCCTTCGTGACAGCCGGGCTCTTTTCAGAGAGGGTGTTGCTGCGGATATCGATACCTTGAAAGCGTTCCTGTCAGTGGAGAATATCAAGCCTGACCTCATACAGGCAAGGAATCGCGCAGCGGCGGCCAGAACACAGCTCAAGAACACTATCGGTCTCGACCCGGAGGGCACTGTTATTCTGTCTGATTCTCTTGTGTACAGGCAAGGAAAATACCCTGACGATGTGTCCGTTGCCTATGCTGAAGCGCTGTCTGCAAGGCCGGAAGTCCGGCAACTCGAACTGCAGATCGAGGCGGAAGCACAAAATGTCAATGCAGCACGGGCCGAGCGTTTTCCTGAAATTAACGCGGTGGGGCAGCTGCAGGCCCAGACCCAGTTTGAGGACGGTGTTGCCATAAAAGACACAGACTGGCCGGTTACTTCATCCGTAGGATTACAGGTTTCCCTGCCATTGTTTACCGGTTTTCGGATAAGTTCGCAGGTTGAACAGGCCAAGCTCGGCCGTTTGCAGTCCATAACCAGGCTTGAAGATCTGAAAGCCGACATACATGCCGAGGTTGAGACAAAACTGTCCGACCTTGAGGAGTCCCGGAAAAGGATAGAGGTTCAGGATAGAACAACACGCACAGCCGAGCGAAGCTACGAGATCACGCTTCTGCGTTTCCGGGAGGGCATCGGTTCGCAGCTCGAACTTTCCGACGCGGAACTGCAACTCAACAAAGCCAAAACCAACTACCTTCAGGCTGTCTACGATTACCTCATCGCCCGTGTCGAATGTGACAAAGCCCTTGGCAGGACTGCAAGACCGGCAGATGATCTCTAAGGGCACCTCTATTTATTTATTCCGCG
>JAKSCY010000152.1 GCA_022360355.1 Chlorobiales bacterium | reverse complement strand
CAAGGACGTCTTCGACAAGCACGGTGACGTGCTCAATGAACTCGGCGTCAACGTCAACAATGGGCTTGGTGACCTGTATGCCAAGATCGAGAAGCTTCCTGCCGACAAGAAAGCCGAAATCGAGGCAGACATCCAGGAGGTATACAAAAACCGTCCGGCTCTTGCCATGGTGGATTCCGACAAGGGAATCACAAACCTGCATGTGCCGAACGATATCATCATCGACGCATCCATGCCGGTTGTTATCCGTGACGGCGGTAAAATGTGGGGCCCTGACGGCGAGCTTCATGAAACCAAAGCCATGATTCCGGATCGATCCTATGCAACCATGTACCAGGAAATGGTCAAGGATTGTCAGAAAAACGGCGCATACGATGTATCGACCATGGGCGGCGTCTCGAATGTCGGTCTTATGGCTCAGAAAGCCGAGGAGTACGGTTCACACGATAAAACCTTCGAGGCTCCGGGTAACGGTACTATCCGGGTGGTCGATGCAGCAGGCAACGCGATGCTCGAGCAGAGTGTCGAACCAAGGGATATTTTCAGAATGTGCCAGGTCAAGGACGCTGCGATCCGCGACTGGGTAAAACTTGCAGTCAACAGGGCAAAGGCAACCGGTGCTCCGGCGGTGTTCTGGCTGGACAAGGAAAGATCACACCATATCCAGTTGATCGAAAAAGTCAATGCCTACCTTAAAGACCATGATACTGCAGGTCTCGATATCAGGATCTTGTCGCCGGTCGAAGCCATGCGGTTCTCTCTCGAACGGATCAGGCAGGGTAAGGACACCATATCGGTAACAGGCAATGTGCTGAGGGACTATCTTACCGACTTGTTCCCGATTCTCGAACTTGGCACCAGTGCAAAAATGCTTTCTATCGTGCCTTTGATGAACGGCGGCGGCTTGTTCGAAACCGGTGCGGGCGGTTCTGCTCCGAAGCACGTACAGCAGTTTGTTAAAGAAGGGCATTTGAGATGGGACTCGCTCGGCGAGATGCTGGCACTTGGTGTTTCGTTCGAACATCTGGGCAATACCTTCGATAATGAGAAAGCAAAAGTTCTTGCGGAAACGGTTGACCAGGCTGTCGGTCTGTATCTTGAGAAAGGCAAGTCGCCTTCACGCAAGGTCAATGAACTGGACAACCGTGGAAGCCACTTCTACTTTGCCATGTACTGGGCCAGAGCTCTTGCCGATCAGGACAAGGATCAGGAACTCAAGGCAAAGTTTACAAAAGTTGCCGAAGAGCTTGAGAGCAAAGAGCAAGTGATCATCGATGAGCTCAATGGCGCTCAGGGCTCTCCGGTCGAACTCGGCGGTTACTTCATGCCGGATGACGAGAAAGCATCGAAAGCAATGCGCCCGAGTGCAACGCTTAATGCTATTATCGACACTCTTGGTTGATAGCAGAGTGGAATGACCATGAAAAAACCCCCTTCGACAGGGGGTTTTTTTATTGCCGCAATCCTTATGGTTTCAAAACCCCGGATGGATCTTGGGGTTTTGTCTTTTTGTTAGGTTTTTTATTACCGCAGAACAGGTGTATATTATTTTTCATACCCCCATTATCGTTGCCCGGTGATGGATGATTTTGTTTAAGTGACTTTAATGCAATAGGTTAGAGGCTCTGTAGGCTTATTACTTCTAAAAAGACATACCGCTATGAAGATTTCCCGCCGTTTTACCACGAAAGGCCGCAATGTTTACGATATGTTCGAGTACACGATGCGTTCATCGGTACTTCGAAACCCCGATGGATCGAAGGTATTTGAAATGAATGATGTAGAAGTGCCGAGAGAGTGGTCCCAGGTTGCCGCTGATATTCTCGCGCAAAAGTATTTCAGAAAAACAGGAGTTCCACAGCGGGATGAGAAGGGTAATGTCATGCTGGATGAAAAAGGGCAGCCTGTGACCGGTAGTGAGCATTCGATCAAGCAGGTTGTTCACCGTCTTGTCGGCTGCTGGAAAGAGTGGGGAGAAAAACATGGCTACTTCGATACCAAGGAGGATGCCCAGGCTTTTTATGACGAGGTTGCCTATATGCTGGTCAGTCAGATGGGTGCCCCCAATTCGCCACAGTGGTTCAATACAGGTCTCAAGTATGCGTACGGCATAGAGGGTCCGGCACAGGGCCACTTTTATGTTGACAGCAAGAGTGGTGAAACGAAGGAATCGAAAGACGCCTATTCAAGGCCTCAGGCACATGCATGTTTTATCCAGTCGGTCAAGGATGACCTGGTAAACGATGGCGGGATTTTTGATCTTGCCGTACGAGAGGCGAGGGTATTCAAGTTCGGCAGCGGTTCCGGCACCAACTTTTCAAACCTTCGTTCGTCAGGGGAGAAGCTCAGTGGAGGAGGAAGTTCTTCGGGTCTGATGAGTTTCCTCAAGATTTTTGATTCCGCTGCAGGAGCTATAAAATCAGGTGGCACGACGCGGCGGGCTGCCAAGATGGTTATCGTCGATATTGATCATCCCGATGTAGAAAAGTTTATAGAGTGGAAAGCCAGGGAGGAAGACAAGGTTGCGTCGCTGGTATCGGGCTCCAGAGTCTGCTCGAGGTTTCTCAAGGCAATTGTCGATGAGGCTGTTGATAACGGCAGTGACCGGCACCAGAATGAAAAGCTGAACATTCTGATCAAAAACGCTGTTGGTCGAGGTGTTCCGATGAATTATATCGTCAGGGTACTTTCGCTTGTGGATCAGGGATTTACATCGCTCGACTTCGATGAGTACAACACTCATTATGAATCGGAAGCGTATCAGACGGTGTCCGGTCAAAACTCGAACAATACCGTCAGAGTCACCAATGCGTTCATGAAAGCTGTTGAAAATGATGAACTGTGGGAGCTGAAAGAGCGGACAACAGGCAGACATGCACGCTCGGTCAGAGCCCGTGACCT
>JAKSCY010000100.1 GCA_022360355.1 Chlorobiales bacterium | reverse complement strand
GCAATTCAACAGCTCAACAGGCTGCCAGCCGCTCCATCTTTTACCGGATGCAAAAAAGTATTACCTTGATTTTTTATTGATCGTTTTCATTATCACTGAACATTTTAACTGCTCACAGCCATGAACTTTCCTGATGACCTTCGTTACACCACTGACCATGAATGGGTTAGAGTGCTTGATGATGGAACAGCGCGTATAGGAATTACCGATTTTGCCCAGTCCGAACTGGGGGATATTGTTTTTGTTGAAACAAAGCCGGTCGGGACAGCTCTGAAACAGCATGAGGTTTTCGGCACAGTGGAGGCGGTGAAAACCGTTGCAGACCTGTTTGCACCGATTGACGGCAAGATCACCGCGGTCAATGAGACCCTCGATGCTGCGGAAGTTGTGAACAGCAGCCCTTACGGAGAGGGATGGATGATTGCCATCAGCGTTGATGATCCGGGGCAGGTGAACGCGTTGATGAGTGCGGAAGAGTACAAAAAAACCATAGGAGAGTGAGGCTTAGCCATGCCATTTATTGCCAATACGGACAGTGATCGCAAAGAGATGCTGCGGGAGATCGGGGTTGCTTCTTTTGTGGATCTTATTGCGGATATTCCTCCTCAGCTTCGTTTGAAAGAACCTCTTGATCTGCCGCCAGCGCTCAGTGAACCGGGAGTTCAGATGCTGATGGAGCAGCTTGCATCCGCAAATACCCCGACGGCAAAACACGTCAGTTATCTTGGGGGCGGAGCCTACGATCATTACATGCCTGCCGCTATCAATACCATTGTGTCCCGCAGTGAATTTTACACCGCGTACACTCCTTACCAAGCCGAGGTTTCCCAGGGGACGCTCCAGGCTATTTATGAATACCAGAGCATGATCTGCCGTCTTTATGATATGGATACGGCTAACGCGTCACTCTATGATGGTGCGACAGCTCTTGCCGAAGCGGTTTCAATGGCTATGGCGGTAACGGGCAGGACAAAAGTCGTCATTGCAGGCAAGCTGCACCCGAATTCTTTGCATGTTCTGAAAACCTTTATAGAGGCCGGAGGCGATCGTTCGGTGGTGCAGAATGTGTTGCAGGATGGTGTCTGTGATACCGAAAGCTTGGAAAAGACGGTCGACAACAGTGTGGCGGCCGTCATTGTTCAGCAGCCGAATTTTTGCGGGTGTCTCGAAGAGGTTGACGTAATTGGTGAGATTGCACACGCTAACGGAGCGCTTTTTATTGTTTCGGCAGACCCGGTTTCTCTCGGAATTCTTGAGGCTCCGGGAAACTACGGGGCGGATATCGCTGTCGGTGAAGGTCAGCCGCTCGGCAGCGCATTGAATTTCGGCGGTCCGTATCTTGGAATTTTCGCAGTTAAAAAGGACTACGTTCGCAAGATTCCCGGCAGACTTGTCGGCATGACGAAAGACAGGGCTGGAGAGGATGGGTTTATTCTGACCCTGCAGACAAGGGAGCAGCACATTCGTCGGGAAAAAGCAACGTCGAATATCTGCACGAACCAGGCGCTGAACGCTTTGCAGGCGGTGGTATATCTCTCGCTTCTCGGAAAACAGGGGCTTGGAGAAGTTGCTGAGCATTCCCTGCAGAAATCGCATTATCTTGCGGAAAAGATTGCAAATCTTCCGGGTTATTCACTGAAATATGATCGCCCTTTTTTCAGGGAGTTTGTTGTGGAAACTCCGGTGCCTGCTGGTGTGATTGTTGAAAAGATGCTGGAACAGGGGATCCTTGCAGGCTATGATCTCTCTGCTGTCGGTGATGAAGGGTTGCTGGTTGCCGTGACCGAGAAACGCACGAAGGAGCAGCTCGACGATTTTGTCCGGAAACTCGGGGCTGTCAGCTGACAAGCCCCAGGTTTCTGAGTTCGGCTTCGACTTTTGCTTTGTTTTCCTGTTGCAGGGGCACCAGCGGCAGACGGTAGGCTTCTTCAATCATGCCCATCAGCGACAGGCTGTACTTCACGGGCACCGGATTGCTTTCTATGAAGTTAAGGCTGAAAAGCCTGCGGAGCCTGTTGTTTATCGCCCTGGCTTTTTCGAGGTTACCCTCCTGCATTTCCATGACAAGCTTTTTCATCTCCGCCGGGACCAGGTTTGCTGCAACCGATATTACCCCGTCTCCTCCGAGCGCCATGAACGGCAGTATGAGCGGGTCTTCCCCGGTCATGACGGAAAAGTGGTCGGGTCTGGACGCAAGCAGTTCCATGATCTGGCCCATGTTGTCGGACGCTTCCTTGACGGCTGCGATATTTTTGCAGTCGTCAGCTAGCCTGAGAATGGTTTCTGCACTGATGTTGCTGCCGGTTCTTCCCGGAACGTTATAGACAATTACCGGGATGGAGACAGCTTCAGCGATGTGGCGGTAATGCTGGTAAAAACCCTCTTGCGAAGGCTTGTTATAGTAAGGAGCAACTGAAAGAATCGCTTGTGCACCAGCTTTTTCGGCATGTTTTGCCAGTGATACTGCTTTATCTGTTGCATTTGTTCCCGCACCGGCAGCAACGAGAATGTTGTTTCCGGCCTCTTCCCTGACGATTTCAATAATTTCGGTATGCTCGTCGGCGGTAAGAGTTGGCGATTCACCTGTTGTTCCGCATGGAATGACAATATCTGTCCCCGCGGCAATATGAAACTGCACCAGCCGCCGTAATGCATCCCTGTCCAGCGACATGTTCTGTCTGAACGGGGTTACCATGGCAACGGCGGAACCGGTAATTAGTCTTTTTGACATAGCTGGTCTTGAAGCTGAATTTACATCCTCCGGGTCAGGTTGAGCATTGACTGCCCAAGACCCTGTAAATGGTAAACAGTATAAGGGAAACTTATCTTTTTTACTAAACAAGAGCTAAAAACGCTGTTACTCTTCCCTAAAGGGCTCCCTAAGTTATATTCAACTTTGGTCTTCCTTTTTTGCATGTTCAACAAGTTCTGCTGCAGCACGCAGAGAGGAGTCTGACCGCTGCCTGCCGCTGATCAGATTTGCAACAGCTGCGATATGATCTTCGTCGTTGAGTTTTCTGACTTTGCTGATGGTACGGTTGCCTTCCACGGTTTTTTCAACCGAGAGGTGGCGGTCAGCCATTGCTGCTATCTGTGGGAGGTGTGTGATCAATATGATCTGGTGCGTTCGTGAAAGGCCTCTGAGGCTTCTCCCGACGGCATCAGCTACTGCTCCGCTTATGCCGGTATCGATTTCGTCGAAAATGAGAATCGGTAACCGGGTGTTTTCAGCAAGAACGCTTTTCATGGCGAGCATAACCCTTGAGATTTCCCCTCCGGAAGCAATTCTGGCAAGGGGTTTCGGTAGTTCGCCGACATTGGTGGAAATAAGGAACTCGATGCGATCATAACCGTTTTCCAGAGCACTGTATCGGTTGCCGCTATGGATGATGTCTCCATCATCCGAGCTGTCCCTGGTTATCATGACTTTGAAAATGCAATGGGGAATACCGAGGCTCTCAAGTTCCCGTGCGATGGCCGCTTCAAGTTCCGCAGCGGTTTTGTGCCGTTCGGCTGATAACCGTGCCGCACGGTCCGAAAGTTCTTTTCTGAGTGAGTCTATTTCGCTGCCGATATGTTCGGTCCGCTCGGAAAGGTTGTTTTCCATGGAAAGTTCCGCAGCGATTTCCTCTTGGAAATCAATAAGCTCCTCGATGGATTTGCCATACTTTTTCCCTGTCCTCTGCAACAGCATATGACGTTCCCTCAGGATTTCAAGATGCTCCTGATTGAACTCGATGTCCTCGGAGTAATGGCGGACGGTTCTGCTGAGTTCTTCAACCAGAGTTTTAGCACTTTCGGCATCTTCGAGGTAAGAGGAAAAGCTTTTGTCGATACCGGCAAGCCGGCTGAGCTGCTGTACGGCTTCGGCAAGCTGGACAAATGCCGACCGATCGTTGTCATAAAGCAATTCATTGAGGCTGGAACACAAGCTGAAACGTGTTTCGGCATGCTCGTGCAGCGTAATCTTTTCTTCTATATCAACATCTTCACCTTGTTTGAGATTGAGTGATGCAAGTTCCTGCAGCTGATACTCAAGCAGGTCACGTTTTTCTCTTAAACGGTTTGTATCAGCAGTAAGCTTTTCAAGTTCTCTTCTCTTCCTTTTCAGGTTTTCGAAGGTTGTCCGGTACGATTCGACAAGAGAGGTTAGCTGTCCAGATTCATCAAGCAGGGAAACATGCGTTTCAGGATGAAGAAGTAGCTGGTGTTCATGCTGCCCATGCAGATCTATAAGGATGTCCCCTGCCTTTTTCAATACCTGGAGAGTACAGGGGGAGTCGTTGATGAAACATCTCGACTGTCCTTTTGCAGAAATTTCTCTGCGCAGTATGAGCTCTTCCTCAATACCAAGCCCTGCTTCCTCAAGAATGGTGGCGAGCCTTTGAGGCGTTTCCGGGATCAGTATCGCTTCGATGACAGCCTTGCTGCATCCTGAACGGATGAGATCGGTGCTGGCTCGTGAACCGAGAACCAGGTTCAGAGCGCCTATGAGGATAGATTTTCCCGCACCCGTTTCACCGGTAATGATTGTCAGGCCCTTTGAAAACTCAATGGAGAGCTCTTCGATCAGGGCAAAGTTTTTGATGTAGAGGCTGGTCAGCATAGGGAAAAGATACGCTTTCACCCCGATCAATAAAAAATGGATGCTTCTATTAATTTATAGAGGCACCCGGGTCTCATCGCACAAGTGCCACGTTTTCCTCAAGGTTGACCGTGCCGCTGAATGTGTTCCCGGAAACATTGACCCTGACCAGATAGATGCCGGAAAGGGCAGGAGTACCGCTGTCGGTTAAGCCGTTCCATTCGAGGCTTCCCTCAGGTCCGGAAGGAGCGCCCTGGGCAAGAGTTCTGACGGTTGCCCCATGGCTGTCATATATGGTGGCTTCAATCTGATAAGCTCCCGCAGGCAACTTGTAACGTATAACTGTTTTTTCACCGCTGCCGTCGAGCCCGGGAGAAAATGTTTGCGGGTCTACTGATAATGAAGGATGCTGTTCGAGCCGGTCGGCAGCGAGGTAAATACTATTCCTTTTTCCGGGCGTACCTCCGTATTCGATGTCCATCGAGGATGACCAGCTTGCCGGGGAGTTTGATGCCGACTGGTCGTTAAACTTTTCAAGGGAACGTCCCTTGGTGTTTTTCACATAAGGGTTATGCCACGTACTGCTGTACGATACGGAATCGATTACGGTTCCGTCAGAATCCTTGAGTGTTACGCAGTCGGTATCATTATTCAGGGAAAACGTTTTGCGCACTACGATAAAAATTTTGACGGAAGCATCACCGGACAGGTAGTTGTAATAGCGAACAAGTCTCGACATGGTTCGGTCAGGACTTTCTTCCGGTACAATGACTCCGTACTGGCCTGGGGCAAGCAGGTTATCTGCTGAAGGGTCTTCCGCGAAATAATAAGAATACCTTTTGCCGCTTGAAGTAGGGCAGTCCTGGATATACCACCCCTGGAGGTCAGCGGTTTCGTTGCCGGGATTATAGATTTCCACGAAATCCGGCTGGTCCTGTAGCTCGTCATCTTTTTTCTGAAGAGGGGCAAACAGTATTTCGTTAATGACCGGCAGGGTTTTCTGTTCGATTGTTACTGATATACCGTTAAGCGATATTTCATCGTTACTTGTTTGACAAGACGATAAAAAAAACGTAATCACAAAAAGAATAAAAAAAAACCGCATAACTCTGTTTGTTTTTAAGGTTTTATGCGTGTGGTGATGAACAGATTGTTAGTGAGTCCGGGACCGAAAAACCGTTCAGGAAAAACTTTTCCTGAACGGTTCTTCAGCTAACTTTTGTCGGAGGAAGATTCCTTGTCTTTTTGTGATGGTTTGTCTTCCACTGCTTTGTTGAATTCATCTTCGATCTCTGTCTGTGCTTTCCTGAACTCTTTCATACTCTGGCCAAGTCCTCTGGCAAGTTCCGGAAGTTTTTTGGCTCCAAATAACAACAGTATCGCTAAAAAAATAAGGATCAGCTCGGGGCCGCCAGGTAAACCAAATAAAAACATGGATGTTTCTCCTGAAAGTTTTTGTCACAGCGATGCAGGTGAGACCCTGCCTGCTTATGCTTATATAATCAATACGGACGCTTTAAGCAAGTGTTTTTATTTTTTTGATCTATATGTTCATGTGGTTATATATTCTGCCTTGCAATGACAGTTTCTCCTGCAACGGTTTTCTGTCCTTCGGAAACAACAAGCCGGACGCCGTCCGGAATGACAATATCCAGCCGTGACCCGAACTTGATCATGCCGAACCTGTTCCCGGCCTGTACCGTATCACCGACCTGAAGCCCGCAGACTATGCGGCGTGCGATAAATCCTGCTACCTGGATAAAAAGTATAGGCGTGCCACGGTTTTCCTCCATACCGATTTCCATTCTTTCATTGTCGGTCATGCTGCTATGGTCGAATGCCATAAGGAATTTTCCCGGATGGTAGGACAGATGTGTTACCTTGCCGCTTACCGGAAGCCTGTTGACATGGACATTGAAGGGGGACATGAAAATGCTGACAAGTGTTGAGTCCGGGCCGGTAAATGGGTGTGCTATCGTTTTTATAAGCAAGATCCTGCCGTCAGCGGGAGCAAGAATGGCGTCTGGTTCCGGCGGCGGTTTGCGTGAAGGGTCCCGAAAGAAGTAAAGGGTGAATAAAAACAATCCTGAAGCCGTTGCAAGCAACAGGGTTTTCAACGCTCCAGCGGATAACAGTCCTGCGGCGGCGAGAATCGAACAGAGAAGAATGGTTTTGACAAGAGTGTTGTGACCGTAAGGAGAAAGCATCTTTACATCGTGTTGATGTGTTTATTTCTTGAATTGAATGTTTCACACTGTCCTGAAAACATAGTGACAAAAGAAAAGAGAAAAATCAAAAAATGCTTTGTTGAGATGTTCTGTTTTCATTCATCAACCGAGGCATGGTGTAACCGATAGCTGCATAACCCGGGTTTCGATATATTATGCCATACAGCACGTTACATAATCTGTTTCACAAAAACGAGCAATAACAACCCCATGCCGCGGGAACTCAACAGCATTGAACGGAAATTTCTTGAGCAGCTTACGGTTCGCAAGCTGGTTCTGCACGGAGAACATGTTCTTGCTGCGGTTTCAGGTGGCCCTGACTCCATGGCGCTGCTGCATCTGCTTTGTGCGGTGAGGCCTGTACTGCATTGCGAGGTAAGTGTTGCGCATTGCAATTTTCAGTTGAGAGAAGCGGAGAGTTTGCTTGATGAACAGCATGTTCGCTGTGAAGCGGAAAAACTCGGAGTGGAATGCCATGTGCAGCGATTTGATACCCGAAAGGATGCCGGGAAATGGAAAAAGTCAATTGAGGAGACTGCGCGTATAGAGCGTTACGGTTATTTTCAGGAACTCATTGAAACCTTGGGATTCGACAAGATTGTAACGGGGCATCATGTCAGTGATAACGCGGAAACAATGTTGTTCAATCTTTTCAGAGGCACATCGGTTCCGGGTTTGAAGGGGATCCGTGCGTTTCATGGTCATGTTATCCGTCCGCTGCTGTTGATGCGCAAGCAGGATATCCTTGGCTACATCGAGGAAAGAGGAATCGGTTACCGTGTTGACGCCAGCAATATGGGCGTTGAGCCGGATCGTAATTTTATACGTCACAAGGTTATTCCGCTTATTGAAGAACGTTTCAAAAACAAACTTTTGCCCTCGCTGCAAAGACTCTCAGAGCATGCCTCGGAACTGGAAGAGTTTCTGGAACTGCACTTTGAGCAGTTGACGCATGATGACGAAGGTTTAGCCTTGAAAAGCAACAGACTTTGTGCCCGCTCACTTCTGGGGTTAACGGTTTTCGAGCGGAAAGAACTCCTGAAAAGGGCGCTGCAGGAGTTGGGCTGTGAGCCTTCATCAAAAGTTCTTCAGCAGCTTGTGGATCTTCTTCAGACGCAGCCGGGGCGCAAGATACAGCTTGCCGCCGGGCT
>JAKSCY010000309.1 GCA_022360355.1 Chlorobiales bacterium | reverse complement strand
TTTTCAGGGTTCAGGGCTTCCAATAAATCAGCAAATGCATACCATCTCGGAAGTTAATATAAACATATATAAAAAAATAAAGTATCTGGATGGGAAAAAAACTCAAAAAAGAATTGATTGTGATTTATTAATTCTACCGGCTCTCATGTTCATACCCGGGAGATTTTGCTCGCAAGGCTTCTTGATGTTGCCAGTTTTTCGTATTTTTGGCTTTTCAGCAAACCAAATCCATCCAGAACATGAGTCAGACAGATTTATTGAATATTGTACACCGACCGAGAAGACTTCGCAGAACTCCTGCAATCAGAAATCTTGTGCAGGAAAACACACTCTCGAAAAGTGACCTCGTTTTCCCGTTGTTTGTCTGCCCCGGCACCAATGTGGTAGAAGAGGTTCCCTCGATGCCCAACAGCTTCCGCTACTCTATTGACAATGCAGTAAAAGAGTGCCGGGAACTCTCGGACCTGGGCATTCAGGCAATCGATCTGTTTGGCATCCCGGAAGAAAAAACCGAAGACGGCCGCGAGGCTTATAATGATAACGGTATCATCCAGCGTGCTATCCGTGCTATCAAGGAAGCTTTGCCTGACCTTTACATCATGACAGATGTCGCTCTCGATCCGTTCACCCCATTCGGTCATGACGGCCTGGTCAAAGACGGCATCATTCTCAACGATGAAACCGTCGAAGTACTGTGCAAGATGTCCATATCGCATGCTAAAGCGGGTGCGGACATGGTCTCGCCGAGCGATATGATGGACGGCCGTATCGGTGCGATTCGGGAAGCCCTGGACGACTCGGGGCACTCGGATGTCGGCATCCTTTCGTATGCAGCGAAATACTCGTCGAGCTTTTACGGGCCGTTCCGTGACGCACTCCATTCGGCACCGCAGTTCGGCGATAAATCCACTTACCAGATGGACCCGGCGAACTCCGACGAAGGCATGAAAGAGATCGAGCTGGACATCATGGAAGGAGCAGACATCGTCATGATCAAGCCTGGACTCGCTTACCTTGACATCGTCTACAGAACCAAGGAAAGGTTCGACGTTCCGGTTGCCGTGTACCACGTTTCAGGCGAATACTCGATGGTAATGGCCGGAGCGGAAAAAGGCTGGATAGACGGAGACAGAGTCATGATGGAATCCCTGGTTGCGATGAAACGCGCAGGTGCCGACATTATCTTCACCTATTACGCAAAAGAAGCCGCAAAAAGGCTGCCCTGATTTGCCGCGACACCGACATTGTATTCTCTACATCCCGGCTGCAGGCATGCAGCCGGTTTTTTTTGCTTTAATGAACTGTAACAGGTTTGCGTTTGAGGCACAACTGGATAGAACACTATGATCAGATACTTTACAGCAGGAGAATCGCATGGACCGGCACTTTCGGCAATTGTTGAAGGACTTCCTTCGGGAATAACGATTACTCCTGAAGATATCAACAAAGAACTTGCCCGGCGCCAGCAGGGATACGGAAGAGGCGGGCGCATGAAGATCGAGACCGACAGGGCAGTTGTGCTGTCCGGAGTACGTTTCGGAAAAACCATCGGTTCTCCGATAGCCTTCGAAATAGAGAACCGGGACTGGAAAAACTGGACGGTAAAAATGGCCCAGTTTGAAAAACCGGATGAAGAAATCCCGGCCATCAGCATACCAAGGCCTGGTCATGCTGACCTTACCGGCATGATCAAATACGGTTTCGGAGATATCCGCCCGGTTATAGAACGTGCGTCCGCCCGTGAAACCGCTGCACGCGTTGCGGCCTGTTCGCCTGTAAAAGCATTCCTCAGATCGGCAGGAATTCAGATAGGCAGCTACGTTTCCTCCATAGGACCTGCGGGAGAAACCTCACCTTCACCACGCCTTCAGAACCTGCTTGCCGAAGGCGCTGAAACATTGGCGAAAGCCGCCGATAACTCCTGCGTGCGGATGCTGGAACAGGCGGATGAAGAAAACGCCGTTGCCGCCATCGACAAGGCAAAAGAAGAGGGGGATACTCTCGGTGGCATCATCGAACTGTTCATCACAGGCGTTCCGATGGGCTTGGGCTCCTATGTGCAACACGACCGCAGGCTCGACGCGGAACTTGCCTCTGCACTCATCTCGATACAAGCCGTAAAGGGTGTAGAGATCGGTACAGCATTTGAAAATGCAGGAAAACCCGGATCACAGGTGCATGATGAACTTTTTCCCGACAAGAAAAACGGCCCTGCCCGCAAAACAAACCGTGCCGGAGGCCTGGAAGGAAGCATGACGAACGGGGAGGTCATTCATCTCAGAGCCGCAATGAAACCTATCGCCACGCTGATGTCACCACTGCACTCCTTCGACATAACCTCGATGGATACCCATCTTTCACACATAGAACGTAGCGATACCTGTGCGGTACCTGCCTGCAGCGTTATCGC
>JAKSCY010000789.1 GCA_022360355.1 Chlorobiales bacterium | reverse complement strand
AAGCCGATCGACCACTTCCGGACCGAAAATCTCCAGGGCTTTCTCCCCGGAACGCACGAAAAGACGATAGTCTATACCATAGTGCATCAGGCGTTTCACCACCCATTGACCTGTTCGTCCGGTAGCTCCGGCAACCAGAACCGTTCCTGAATATCGCATTCGCTCAAAGTCAAAATTCAAAAGTAAAAAGTCAAAAACGTGATGCTGTCCAAGAGCAGCTCCGCCGCTCGGTGCGGGGCATAAAAAGCTTTTCACAGCCATCAAACACTACATCCAAAAAAACCGTTGTGAGCATTCCAAGAACGTGACACCTCCTGGCAATAGCTATTAAAAAACGCAGCAATCGAGACGCGCAGCACGTTTTTTAACCGAAAAGAGAGAACTTCACATTCAAGATCATGGTCAAATCCACAAGACCGTGCAAAACAAACACGGAGGGAAGATCACGATACCAGAAAAAACAGAGAGCCCAGCTTCCGGCAATCAAAATCTGTGTCGGCATGAACAACGGCTTCAAAGGGCTTGCCTGATTGACATGTTCCGGCAACAAATCGATCCAGAAAAGCCCGTGGATCAGCCCACTGTACACCATAAAGACAATGACCCCTGTAATAAACTCGGTTTGTTTCGGAATCAATTGCCATGAGTCTTCAGAGAGCTTGCCGGCAAGCTTTTCACCAACGACAAACATTGCATAAAAAATAAAGGTTTCAGCAATTCCGTTGCCTATGGTAAAAACAATGACCGAAGCGATATCGAGGGGCCTGCCTCCATCAAAAGTAGAGCTTGTGTATACCCATGCATTGAAAGCGACGATAAGCAGAGAAAAGCCGAGCAACACCTTGCGGCGTACATCAAAATCAGTGTTGAAGCTGAAAGCTTCCTTTCGGAAAAACACCAGCCCGATAACAATAGCTATGAACCAGTAGGTAAAAATCTTCATGGGCACTGACCATTCCATAACATCTTTTATTTTAATTATTTATTAAATACAGCAGCTACACATTTTCTGCGGCGTGATAGGAACTTCTCACATACGGCCCCGACTGCACACTTCTAAATCCCGATTCAAGCGCGTACATTCTGTAACGCTCAAAACACTCAGGAGTAACATACGAGTGAACGGGGAAGTGCTGTAAAGAGGGCTGCAGATACTGTCCTATGGTCAGGTGCTCACAGCCAATACCAGCAAGATCGTCCAGCACCCCCTTAACCTGCTCTTCTGTTTCACCCATGCCAACCATAAGGCCCGATTTGATGTGAAGAGCATACTCCTGTTTTGCTATGCGAAGCACCTCAAGGGATCTCGGATAGTCGGCTTGGGGCCTGACAAACTCATAAAGAACTGGAACGGTTTCAACATTGTGATTCAGCACGTCTGGACGCATCTTCATTACCCTGTGCAAAGCATCATGGTTTCCCTGAAAGTCAGGAATGAGGCACTCAATGGTTGCTTCCGGGTTTTCTGTCCTGACAGCCTCGATTGTCGCCGCCCATGCAAACGAGCCGCCATCCTGCAAGTCATCGCGAGTGACACTTGTCAAAACCACATGACTGAGCTGCATCTTTCTTACCGCCTGTGCAATCCTTCGGGGTTCACCAGAGAAAGGTAAAGGAAGCGGACCTGACGCTGCTATTACTGCACAAAAGCGACAGTTCCTTGTGCAGCTATCTCCAAGCAACAGAAAGGTTGCCGTACCTGAAGACCAACACTCTTGACGGTTAGGGCACTGTGCAGACCTGCACACCGTATTGAGACCATGATCGGCAATCAGCTTTTTTGTAGATGCAAATTCAGCCGCTCCGGAAAGTCGAAGTTTAAGCCAGTCAGGTTTTCTCTGAATCTTCATGCAGCCACATACAAAAGGATTGCCATAAAAAACAGAATATAGCAAACCTTATCTGAAACTACAGTGCCAGACATTGTTGTTTCTTACAAGCAGGACTATTATTATAAAGCCATGCTTTCCAACCACTAACAACCTCAACCTTTTTGTTGATTGAAATCTATGAGAGTTCTTAAAAATCTTTTCGAACAAAACAGGAAATGGGCGGAAAAGGTGAAGGAATCCGACCCCGACTTCTTCCGGAAACTTTCCAGACAGCAAAATCCCGAGTACCTCTGGATAGGCTGTTCAGACAGCCGGGTGCCTTCCAACCAGATTGTCGGTGTGCTGCCGGGAGAGATCTTTGTTCACAGGAATATTGCCAATCTGGTTGTTCCCTCAGATCTTAACTGCCTTTCGGTTATTCAATATGCCGTAGAAGTTTTGAAAATCAAGCACATCATTGTTTGCGGTCACTATGGTTGCGGGGGGGTAAAAGCAGCTATGGAGAAAGATGAGCATGGACTGATCGACAACTGGCTCCACCATATCAGAGATGTCTATCGTGCTCACAACACGGAAATCGATGCGATAGACGATCCCTCTTCAAAACTTGACAAGATGTGTGAGCTGAACGTTATCGAACAGGTTGCCAATGTCTGCAATACAACCATTGTCAGGAATGCGTGGAAATCGGGACAGGAACTGTCGGTTCACGGATGGATATACAGCATTGAAAACGGCATTCTCCAGGATCTGAATGTTTGTGTTACCGGTATCGACGAAATACCGGGACAAAAATAAAATCCCCACCGGTTCTTATCTCATAAAAAGCACCTCGAAAAAAACGCCCTGAGTGTTTGAGAACTATGGGGCAGATTTTTCGAGGTGCCCATATAAGAGTCGGCCTGCAGGAAGGCACGTAACCAGATGGGGATGGCTGCTGCTTAAACCCCTATCTGCAGAAACGTCCCATCGCTTTGCCGTTCATGAAACCTGATCCGACACGTCGACTATCCATTATTTTCCTTTGTTCATCTGTCAAGATGCTCCGCAAATAAACAATTGACTTTGTCCGTTCGGCAGTCATTTGTCCATGTATATCACCGACTTTTCTGGACATCGCCTCTATCTTTCTCATATTGGGATTATCCTGGCTTGCCGCTTCCGCCAGATCAATCCGCAACAACCGAAGATCCGACTGCAGTCTGACCATGGTCTTGCGTTTTTCTATCTTGTTTTTTTTCAACAGATCAATCTGCTCTGTCGTCAGGTTCAAATCCGACATGATTGCCGGGCCCGGCCCCAACATACCGGCATCACCTTTGGCACCACCACCGGGCCCGAACGCCGGTCCAAACCCGAAAGGCTTTGCCTGAGCTGCCGATAAAGGCATGATAACCACAACAAGCACCGCAATGAGCAATCGTTTCCTGAATTGATACATAATTTTCACTCCTTTTTTTCAAGATTATCGAAACATAAAGAACAGTTGTAAAAAATGGCTTATACGCTATTGAATGAGGTATTCGCTTACCTTGTCTGAAACCCCATAGCTTTCATAGTCGAATTCAGCATTGGAAACAGAAATGCCGTCTCCTATCCCCAAAACCTCCATATCCTCAGCATAAGCTTCGAGCACTTCCAGTCGAGTCGTATCACTACCGTCATTCGAGAAAAACACCGGTGATATGACAACCGCCAACAAAACAGCCGCAGCGGCAAGAGCTGGCCCTGCCAGTTTCACCAACCTGAAGCCTCTCCTGTTTGATGAACCAGCCAAAGAAACAACACGATCGGCAAGGTCGGTTTGCATCTGTTCCGAGCCTCCAGGCTTAAGTGCCTCCTCTGCAATGGAATACCATTCCATCTCCTTTCTGCAATGAGAACATACTGCCAGATGATCTTCCAACTCTTTTTTCCGTTCAACGGGAATAAATCCCAGAACCTTTTCGGCAATCAAAGATTCGGCTTCAGTACACTTCATGGAGCCCTCCTTTTACATAGACCTCTTTAAAAGCCATCAATCCCCTCCGTAAGCGGGTTTTTACCGTTCCCAGCGAAATACCCAGCGTTTGAGCTATTTCATGAAGCTGCATATCGGACTCGAAACGTAGCGCCAGACACTCACGATACTTTGGCTTTAATTTCCGTAACGCATTCCGGACACGATCTTTTCGCTCTTTTTCAATTAAGCTCCGTTCAGCAGTTTCCCCAACTATCTCAACCGGCATTGCATCACTTTTCGGTATTTCACGTCTTTTTCTCAAACGCTGCCTGCCAAGATTCAAAGCAAGTTTATAAAACCAGGGCTCAAAGGGCCTTTCAGGATCATACTTCTGTCGTTTTTCATATGCATGCACAAACACATCCTGACTGTAATCCTTGGCATCGTCAACTGAACCCAAAAGCTTCAGACCAATCCCGAAAACAGAACCCTGGTAATGTTCAACCATCTCACGAAGAGCCTCAAGGTCTCCATTATGAAATTTTTTTAGAATCTCCGGATCAATATCTCCCATCGGCTCTTTTTAGTTTCTATGCACAAGAGTATGAAAAGGTTTCATTTTTTTTCTGTCTTACGACATTTAGACGACATCAGGATGAGAGAACATTCGTCAGAAAAAAAGATGATAGTGGGGAAGCACGGCCTGCCGTGAATGATATAAGAGAACTGACCGTTACATGTAGGGGATCTCTATTT
>JAKSCY010000782.1 GCA_022360355.1 Chlorobiales bacterium | reverse complement strand
GCGGAAAACTCTGGGTTGAGGTCATGCTGATTGCCGGGGTGAACGATTCAGTAGAAGCACTTCAGGATATTGCTGCTGCTTTGGGAAAGATTCGGCCCGATACCGTGCATCTTGTGTTGCCTACCCGTCCGACAACCGAGTCCGGTGTCTGTCTGCCTTCCGAAGAGGGGATTGCCAGAGCGAGTCTGATCCTTTCGTACGTTACAAAAGTTGTCCATCCGGTAAAAGGCGGCATGAATCTGAAGGATAGCGATAACATTATCGAAACCGTCATCGCTATCACCAAGCGGCATCCGCTCCAGGAACGTGAGCTTCGCCATGCGCTTGATGAGCTCATCCCCGATGAACCTGAGCAGGTTGAGCGTATGATTGAGCAATTGCTCGGATCAGGGGAATTTAAAACAGTGACGCTTCAGGATGGTGAGATATACTGGATTCCGGCAGGTGAAGCGTGACTTTCAGCTTTTAGCCGCTTTGTTCAGGCATCCCAACCCTCGTTTTTGCGCCAGCCAGTAGACACATTCAGGCGGATGTGAGCAGCAGATTTCCTGATGTTTCTCCGAAACCTTCGAAATGATAAGAGGATGCTTCGGATACTTCTTCAGAACGCGTTCCGCTTCTTCAGCCGAGCATTTTCCGGCAAGGCCTTCCAGCACCATTGCATCGGCAAGTTCGTCGATGAACACGGATTCCGTGAAAACGGAATCGGTATGAAGTGCCCTGCAGACCCTTTCACCCACGGCAACTCTGTCTGCTCTGTGCACAGCATCTACTGCTTCATCGAATGAGACAACAACTGGTTCGAACTCTCTGATGTTGTCCAGCATACGCCGTCCGATGTCGGTCCCGGCAAGTTCTCCCTCTGTCTTGCCGAACACATGGAGTGCCTTTGCGATATCTTCCAGCACTTTTCCTCCGATATAGTCGTGTACGGTTCCCATGGAAGGGTATGTTGTCTGTTTCTACTTGACTATCCGCCAAAGGATACCAAACACAGCGAAGATCAATAAAAAAGCTCCAACTTCCAATATAACCGGATACTCCTGGATCAAGGCCATAATGCAGTCAATGTTAGGGGATAGGAGATAATGCTGTTGTGAAGATAAAGGTTCGCTGCTTGTTTGTCAGCAACTTGCTAAATTTATAATAAAACTACTGCTTAAAATAATTCATTTATACGCCATTTACAACTGTTGTGTCCGTTTTCAGAGATTTCAGACCGGCAATCAAGACAGGTGATTCCGGTTGAGAATAACCTCATCCTGCCAGTTTCCTCAAACGGAAGACAGTTAAGACCGTGCTGTGTTGCAAGAAAAGAATACCGGCTTCTACAATAAACCCTCGGCTGTAGGGTTATTGGCTGGCTTATCCGGATTTCAGTTCGTCCAACAAGCGGTCAAAGGATTTCATATAAGCATCATGGTCTTTCCATTGCCTGAAATCACCAATGTTCCGGACTCTCTGTATATCACGTGGCCAGCCTGTTGTACTCTCCATCACCGCATCATCAAGCCGTACCGGAAACAGCACGGGTTTGTTCCTTTCTTTCTCCAGGTCAAGGGCATGTTTCACCTCGTCTTCAGCCCAACCCGTAATTACTGAATGTTCCGACAAGATCAACAAGAGTTTATCGTAAGCGAGAATCGACTCGTCGATTGTCGGTATAGTCCGGGCACCAATTTCCAGGTCGTGCGGTGCAAACCAGCATCGAATCCCGGCTTCTTGAAGGTCTTTATAAAGCTGCTTTGCAAATTCCTCATCGTTGCTGCTGTAACTGATAAAACAGGAGTAATAGTCAGTGCATTTGGCTGCCAGAGATCGAGCACAATCAATGAATGTGTCGGGTAAGCCGCACCCCCTCAAAAAGGTTTCGGAGAGATTTCCTTTTGATTTATACAACGTATCAAGGCCGATTGTAGAGGGCCCGATATGCCGAATTGTATCAAGCCCGGACGTGTCGCTCAGGTCAACATTTGCAAATACCGAGTAAAATAATGAAGCATTTTGGAAGGTTGCGCCTTTGAAATTGGTATTATGCAAGTTGGTCAGCCACAAGTTTGTTTCCTCGAGATTGACTCCCCCGAGGTTGGCCTCCCACAGGCAGACATTCCAAAGTTGAGCTTTTGTGAAATTTGTTTTTGTGAAGTTTGCTTTGCTGAGATTGTCTTCGACGAAGGTGGTTTCACTGAGATCAGGTTCAACCTCAGGATTTTCTTTTCTCCACTGATTCCACGTTTCAATGCCCTGTCTCAGGATTTTCAGATGTTCTGGATTGGCCATAGGTTAGGGGGTTGAAGTTAAACGGCCATCTACCTTTGCAAGATACGGAAATACCTGCATAGTACGGCATGGTTTGCTGGAGATGGCGTACTTGCTATTTTGTGAGAAGGAGTACTGCAGTAGATGTGGTGTTCATGAGATAGGTAATGCAAATAACTTGTAGAAGAGGAGGTGCGAGATGAGAGCAATATCAGGAGTGTTTGTGACAAAAAGCACGACACGCAGGAGAGGTACGGTAACGGTGCCATTTGATGCCGTTCAGGGGGAAGGTAGTGATGTGGGCGATGCAACGATACACAAGGTAACCAGGGTATACGAAGGTGATGATACTATCGACCGCTACTTCCATGGTGATCCGGCATATATAGCGCATATCAGAGAAGCCAAAACAGAGGACAGGACACGCGGGAGCCGAGGATCAGAAACAGACTGGATGGAGATCAATTCTGAGTGTGGCCGGGAGGAATTGGTGATTTCATGGAACGCACATGATCCGGGCTCGGAAGTTAGAGAGATAGGATTTCTCGTTGTGGGATTGTAGGCCTTTTAGTTTTGCAAGGCAGGTTGGTGGTGATGAAAATTTGGAGACAGTATATAATCAGCTTTCTCATGTTTCTGGTCACATGACACTGGCATTGAAAGTTGGTATAGTCGTACTCATGCAGAAGCGTAGAGGGTGAATTCGCCATTGAACGGATTCGTGAAAGGCGCGGGGATTTGCGGGAGGATGTGACTAGTTGAACAGCGTGCTATTATGTTACAGTAAACGGGGCAAGTTCCGATTGCCAAAAATCTCCGTGCTGCTGAGAAATTTTGGCTTTTGTATTTACTCGTCGCCGCTATAGTCGGCCCAGTTGTTCGGTGTTTCGTACCAGCGGAGGTTTTTTAGAGCGACATTTTCCGGCAGGTGAGGTTGGATCTGGTTGAAGGCCCATTTGGCGAGGCTCTCGGCTGTCGGTGGCTCGTCGGTGATCACGACGCGCTTGTTGCGTTTTGTGATGAATTCGAAGTCTTCGTGGTCGTTTTTCCAGACGGCAAAACCGTGATCGAGCACGTCGTGGACATATTGCATCATGATGTCGTTGAGGAACTTGAAATCCATCACCATGCCTTCCTGCGGGTCACCTTTCCGGTCGATAATGCGGCCTTCTACAGTTGCAATCACGGTGCCCCTGTGCCCGTGCAGCTGGTTGCAGAAGGAAAAACTGTTAGGCAGTGTATGGCCGTAATCAAGTTCGATTTTTCGTGATATAATCATCATTATGGACCTTGGGTATGATAACGTGCTCCGGAATGGCGAAGTGTACGGAAAAAAAAGGATTTCGCCAAGATAACTCCATGGCTTGATGATGAGGTGGCTGGTTGGCTGGATAGCAAGAGAGCGGGATGGGTGCGGGGGCATGATAGCTGTCCGTTATGCTTTGGGGTAGGACAAAAAAAGTCTGGATAGTAACTGATTGGCAAACATCTGAAACTTTCTGCAGATAAAAGCTTTTATTGATGATGAATATACATTTATTATGATACGAAGCGCCTTTGGCGCTGGTTTAAGCTCTCAAGCTATCTGGTCATCCAGCTAATCATTATTAACAGTTACACGCAAACAAGCATGACAGCAGAGCATATATGGTCGGTTATTCGCTCGGAGGCCAGACGCGAGAGTGAGCGGGAGCCTTGCATGAAGCATTTTCTGGAACAGCATATTCTGAGCTTCGGTGATTTTGCTTCTGCTCTTGCCATGCTGCTTTCTGTAAAGCTTGCGTCGAAACATTTTCCTCCCCAGGTGCTGCAGAGTCTGTTCGATGATTTTTACGGACAGAACCCTGAAGCCGTAGAAATGGCGGTGTTTGATCTTACGGCAACACTCGACAGGGACCCTGCCGCGGTCAACTATTTCGAGATTATGCTGTTTTTAAAGGGGTTTCAGGCTCTTCAGGCTCACCGTCTGGCGCACTGGTTGTGGAGCAGTGACCGCAAGCCGATGGCGTATCTCATGCAGAACAGGATGTCCGAAGTGTTCGCTGTTGATATACATCCTGCTGCAAGAATAGGTAAAGGAATTCTGCTCGATCATGCTACAAGCCTTGTTATCGGTGAAACCGCAGTGGTTGAGGATAATGTATCGATATTGCATGAGGTTACGCTCGGGGGAACCGGCAAGGAAACCGGAGACCGGCATCCCAAGGTGAGACGGTCCGTGCTGATCGGTGCGGGAGCCAAAATCCTCGGCAATGTCGAAATCGGTGAAGGGGCAAAAGTGGGTGCGGGCAGTGTGGTACTCGATAATGTACCGCCACATTATACTGTTGCTGGTGTTCCCGCACAGATTGTCGGCAGAACCGAGGTGGCAGAACCTTCTCTGGAGATGAACCAGCGCCTGAGCGCCAGACGGCGCCAGGAATG
>JAKSCY010000216.1 GCA_022360355.1 Chlorobiales bacterium | reverse complement strand
GGGGTTGTTGTTCCTCTGCCTTCCGATACATTCAAGCCTTCGAAGAGGCACATGCCCGGATAGACCAGGGCTGTTTCCCATGTCGGCATGTTCGGTGAAGGAACCACCCACTGAAGCCCTGTTTGAGGAAAATGCATCGTGCGTTGCCAGCCTTCCATGGCAACAACATGGAGGTTCACGTCAAGTTTTCTGTGATCGAGGTACAGCCGTGCAGCTTCTCCTGCTGTCATTCCATGACGGGGGGGCACCGGAAGCACTCCGACAAATGAGCGATATGCCGGGTCGGGCAGAGGTCCTTCAACGGTTTTTCCTCCCAGAGGGTTCGGCCGGTCAAGAACGAGAATATCAATATCAAGACCGTCAACAGCCTCCATGAAAAGAGCAAGAGTGTTGATATAGGTGTAGTATCTCGAACCGATATCCTGAATGTCGAAAATGACCAGATCGATATCCTGCAAAAAGCTTTGATCCGGCAGAAGCGAGTCGGCAGAATGACCATACAGACTGATAATGTCACAGCCAATGTCCGGTTGTCCGGTAACGGCTACCTGATCCTGCTCTGTTGAGAAAAGGCCATGTTCAGGGGAGAAAATCTTTTTCAGGGCGATTCCCTTTTTTTGAAGAGCGAACCAGGAATAATTCAGGTCGAGGGTAACCGACGTCTGGTTGGCTATCAGGGCAATGCTTCGGTTTTTCAGCCGGTTTGTGTCCTGAAGAAGTATGTCAAGGCCGTTCTGAACCATGTGAAAAGAAAAGTATTGAATTTGTTTTGTTGGGTCGTCAAGGCCAGATGCGTTTGCTTACTGCACAGTGTGTTTGCTGAACACGTCAGGAGTCAAAAAGTCAGGCTGTGTCAGTAGTATAGGTAAAATTTGCTCAATCCACAGAAAGCCTGCCTCCCGGAAACGCGATCATTCTATCCATAACGGTGCCTTTTTCAATGATTGTCCCCGGCAGTACTACGGAATGCCGGATGGATGCGCCTTTTTCAATGCGGCAGTCCCTGCCGATTACCGATGTATGAACTGTCGTATCGTCGGCAATTACAGCATGCGGAGACAGCATATGCGGAGCGAGTCCGATTTGCAGGTTTGCCCTTTTGCCGAGTCTCTGGATGTGTTCCCTGTTTACGATGTTGGCCTGCCAGAAGCTTTGCGGTGTGCCTATATCCTGCCAGAATCCCTCGTGCCGGAAATAGCCAAGGCTTTCATGAGTGACAAGTCCTGTAAAACCGGTATCGACAATGCTCGAAAAACCGGTGGAAAGATAGCGGAAAATCGACGGGTTGAGCACGGCGGCTCCGGCATAGATATATTCCGACCTAAGGCCGGTATGCAGCATGTTTCTGAAATCCAGTACTTTTCCTCCGTGAACACCGATATCGCCAATTGTTTTGGCTTCTGGTGTTTCAAACAGCATGAGAGTTCCTGAGTGTCCGGAATGCCTATGGTGTTCGATAAGCGATGTAAGATCGGCATTCACAATGATGTCGCTGTTGATAAGAAGAAAGCTTTCGTTGCCAAGCATGCTTTCACAGCGTTTCAATCCTCCGCCGGTTCCGAGAATGGAGGTTTCCTCTGAAATATGAATAGTCATATCGAAATTGTTGTTTTCAGAGAAAAAACGCCGGATACGCTCTGCATGATAATGAACATTGCAGATTACCGTATTGATTCCTGTTTCCTTGAGGAGCGCGAGGGTGTAGCAAATGGAAGGGAGGTTCAGAACCGGAATGAGGGGCTTGGGAGTGAAACTGGTTATAGGTTGCAGGCGTGAGCCGAATCCTGCCGCCAGAATAAATGCGTTCATGGTTTGGTTTCCGCCAGAGTGTTCAAAATAATCTCTCCTGATTTTGCAAGCTCGGGCCGCCGGTCGATATATCGGGGAAGATAGGCGAGGGTCGGTGTTATGTACTGTTCGAATTCTTTTTTCCCAAGGCAGTAGGTTTGATGGAAGAATGTTCCGAGGGCTTTTATGTTTCTCTGAAAAGCCATGATATCAAACAAGTAAAGATATTCTTCATAACTCATTGTCGTAAGCTTTTTTTTACGGAGCAGACGGTAATGGAAACGCTGCATCCCGGCAACGAAGTTTTCATCAAACGTAACATAGGAATCTCTCAGGAGAGATACGGCATCATATTGAGGCAGCCCCATGCGGGCGTCCTGAAAATCAATAATCACAGGGCTGTCGTTTGAGATGAGGATGTTTCTGCTGTGATAATCCCGGTGATTCAGGACAAAGTACTCGGGACGAAGCAGCAACTGTGTGATAGAACGGAATTCTCTTCGCAGGGTCCTGGAGGTTTTTTCCGAAAAGCCATTTGCTGACGGGCATCGTGAAACGTTGTCGAGAAAAAAGATAAACTCGAACATCAGCTTTTCTTCATCAAAGAATCTGTTAAACGGCATCTCTTTCTCTTTACCCTTGATGGATTGTATGCCTACCATGATATCAACAGCTTTCCGGTAAAGGGCTGCTGCGTTTGTCTCCCCTTTTTTCAACGCATCCTGAAGCAGGAGGTCGCCGCAATCTTCTATCAGAATAGCGCCCGTTTTTTTGTCGCTGCCGATGACTGCCGGAACCGGAACGGAGCACAAGGAGAAAAGATGCTGTATGACAAGAAACGGGTACTGATCGGTCGGGTGTATGGTATAATCCTTGTCGATGCAGAGTACCCAGGTGTTATCCTGTGCTATGACCCTGAAGTACTGCCTGGACGAGGCATCTCCTGTTATAGGCTCAATGTGTATTGTTCTGAGTTCAGTGTCTGAAAAAAAGGAGTGAAGACAGTTGCGAGGGGAAGGCATGGTGAAGCGGAGTGTTCAGGAATAAAAAAAGCACCTTATGCAGCAAAACATAAGGTGCTGTGCGTTCCTGGTAAATGATGTTTTACTTGGAGCCGCCGATAGTCGATGAGACGTTCTGCAATACCTGATTTACGGTATTTGCCATATTGCCCATCATATCTGTCATGGTTTTGCCGAGAGGGCCGACCATCTCAGATACGGTCTGAAGACCGTTGTTGAGAACTTCAATCTGCTGCTGGCCGAGCTTTGCAACAGTTTCTACAAGACCAGAGATTGCGCCTGCTAAATCGTTGCTTGATCCGTTTGACATGATGTGTGATGTTTTGAGTTGAAAAGAAGAAACGAGAAAAATGCCTTTGTTTGAAGCCCCTCGCCGGTAACTCATTGAAAAATGATTATGTAACCGGGCAACAGGTTATTTTTCCTAAAATTAAAACATTTTCAAAAGTTACGCAAATACAAAATCACAGCTTTTAACCTCATTAACTGTTCCCGTCTTGTGTTTTCTGCTTTCCGATAAACTTGTTGAGGAGCATAACGATAAATATGCCCAATACAAAAAACACAGCCGGTGCAATTATGGTTGTGTACTTGGTGATAAACTCCATGGAAGTGACTCCTGTTAGTAAATATTTAGTTTGTTTGAACGCTTGAGCCCATGTTCGGCTTCAAAAGTTCCCAATACTTCACGAAGGTTTTTTCTGAACACAAGGCTTGTAACAATACCCATGAGTGGGTGAGGGTTGTGCGTGATCCTGTTGATGATGTTTTTCCAGGAATAAGCCTTATAGTAAGTTTGCATAAACTTGTACTGGAATTCAACCGGATCATAATGAGGTGAGCGGATCACAACGTTTATTGCATTGTACTTTTCCCAGTCTTCGTCGGTAATCAGCCCCTTTTCCTTGTATTCCTTATACATGCTTGTGCCGGGATAAGGGGTGATGATCTGCATGATCGGCATGAATATATTGTTCTTGCTGATAAAATCTACAAGATCTTTCATGTCGTCATAATTATCCAGATTCGGGTTGATGAGGAAGTTACCCTGTACATTAAGCCCTGCTTTCCTGCAGCGGTCAATGATTTCTATGATTTTTTCAGGCGAGTTAACATGTGACTTGTTATACGCTTCGAGATTGCTCTGCTTGATGGATTCTATTCCCACCAGGGCCATGAAACATCCTGCTTCAACAAGTTTTTGTACCGTTTCTTCGTCTTCAAGAAAATTCATGCTCAGGAAAACACTGAACATGATATTGCACTCCTTGAGCATGTCGAGGGCTTCCCAGAGACGTTTTTTATTGATTCCCAGGTTTTCGTCGCACAGCATGAACCATGGCTTCGACGATTTGCCGTTTTTCTTGAAGAAAACCTCTTTGGCTACTTCTATCTGGGCCTTGAGGTCTTCCGGCTTCTGGGTTCGGTACAGTTTCCCGGTAAAATTCGGGGTGACGCAGAACGAGCAGGTGTAGGGGCAGCCTCTGGTAATGTAGATGGGGATCGATTTTGTGGTATCGACTTTTTCCCGCAGTGATGCTTTGGCTATTCTCCTGTAATCGAGCGGAGCGATTTCTTTGACAGGTGGAAAGTCCTTTGCGTTGTAATAGGGCTGTAAACGGTTGTTTGCCGCATCATCCAAAACCGTGTTCCACATGTTTTCTGCTTCGCCGCAGACGATGGTGTCTGCATGCTTCGCCGCTTCATCGGGATTGAACGAGGTATGGATGCCCCCCAGAATAACCTTTCTGCCTTTTTTCCTGAAGTTATCGGCTATTTCGTAGGCTCGCGTCGCATCAATCGTTCTTGCAGTAATTCCGACAAGGTCATACTCGGCATCATAGTTGAGGGTATCTCCGAAATGCTCGTCAATGATGTCTATTTCATGTTCAGGCGGCGTGATGCTGACAAGAACTCCGAGGGCCATGTGAAAAAGCGGCTTCTGGTTTGATTTGGAATCCTTCTTGCCTTTTGGCGCCACCAGCAGGATTCTGAGGGATTTTACCGATGTATCCGGGGAATCTGCTGACGTAAACATTGGCTTGTAAAAAACAGTTTTTTGCTTGGCGTACTACCCGAGTATAAAAGCCGGTCAGGTATATTTGATACATGCCGAATAGAGCCGGTCTGCTGACAGCAGACTTGCTTGACCCTTATAATAGTAAAAACAAAAGGATAAAAACAATGTTTGGGAAGATTTGCGGCGGAATAAAAAACGGTAAACGGGAGGGCGGGAAAAGGACGCTACAGGGATAGTTTGAAACGATCAATTTAGGTTATATATTCTTGGCTCAAGGAATGAACGACTCCGCAGAGGGTTTTTTCTTAAAAGTTTTTTTAACCGCTAGCCAAGATTACCAGACCATGCCGCGTTATACCCCGGAACAACTGGCGAAACGAAACGCTTCCGTATGGACAGACATCCAGTTGATCTTAGCCCCGATTCAGTTTTTTGTGTTTCTTGCAGGCGTCATCGTAACATTTCTTTATGTTCAGAACGACCAGATTTTCAGTTTTTACTGGGTAAGTGTGGCAATTCTGTTTAAAACCCTGTTTTTTGGTCTTCTTCTGGTTACAGGAGCATACTTTGAAAAAGAGATTTTCAACAAATGGATCTACGGCAAGGAGTTTTTATGGGAGGATGTCGGCAGTACGGTGGCTGCTTTTTTCCATCTCCTTTACTTTGTCATGGCCTATATGGGGTATCCTGAAGATGTACTGATCTGGGAGGCGTTCCTTGCATACTTTACCTATGTCGTTAATGCTTTGCAGTACCTTGTCAGGATACTGCTCGAGAAGCACAATGAACGTCGTTTGAAGGCAAGTGGTTTGATTTAGCCAGACTTATGCGGGGGTTCGAGATTTTAATAAACATTGTTGAGAGGGTGCCGATTATGCTGAATGGCGATTTTAACGGTTTGTGGAACAGAGCTGTGCTTATTATGGGAGCATTATGGGCGGTTCTGGTTTTTATGATATGGGAAACCAATCAGCTTGAAACAGCAGGAGATCGCCAGGTTTTTCTCACGGTGGTGATCGGCGGTTTTCTTGTGGTCTACCTTTCAGGGTTTATTGTCAAGGTGCGCAACAGAAAAAAGAAAACAAGAGGATGAACGTGTTTCCTCCTGTTACCTCGACTCTCCTTCAGCAGCAATAGCGGCATCGGTACAGCAAATGTCGGATTGTACCTTGCAAAGCATGCTTTCCGTTGCCTGTTTCATGATTTGAGACATGACGGTTTCAGTCAGGAATTTAAGTACCACTTCGGGCATCATGTTTAAAGGGAATGGCACTTTGAAATCCAGAGTAATGCTGGTTTCATAATGCACCGATGTTTTTTGGTCTTCATGGTGCAGCAGACAGATTTCCGCCCCGGCAGTCCCGATAAAGGTATTTTCACTGGTGATGTTGAGATCGGGAATATCATCTGCAGCACTCCAGCGAATGAGATTTCCCCCCCTGCTTTTATCTATCGGAATGTTTCCGGCGCTGGCGTGTTGCTCTAAAAGCTCGCTTTCAGGTGGGAGGAACTCAAGGTCCTGCTTGACAAAAAAAAGAGCAACTATAGGGTTGTTACGCGGATCATCAGCCATAAATGTCCATTGATATATATCCCTTTCGGCGAGGTATTCGATATTTTTACAGTAAGGATTGCATTTAAGAATTCGCAGATGGTCCGAGAAATATTCTGAGGAGTCCTGCAGGCAGGAGTCCAGTATTATATGCGCTTTGCTTTTTCCGATAACTTCCATGGTAATTACGATAATCAGTGACGTGTTATGTTGCTGTCGGTGATTCAGTATAGTTTTTTTGTTCTTGACAGCAAATAATGAATCTGTCTTTTTGGTTGTCAGCCAAATCCTTCGTGGCAGGTTGCTCAATAGCAGCAGAACTCGCGCAAAGCGCCCTGCTTTCTGCTGAAAAGTGACTAACGCTTTCCGTCCTTCAACAGTTCCAGCCCGGTTGTCTCAGGTGGTCGAATTATTTGCCGGATTTCTTTTGTTTGTAAAGAAAGGGAAAAAAATGTACATATATACCTGTACGGGGTAGGGGTATAATGTCAGACTCCTCGGTGAAGAATTTCAGGAAAAAATTATGGATGATATTGTTACCAGATTGAAAAAGGTCAATGGGCAGATTCAAGGGCTTGTCAGGATGATAGAGCGGCGGGAACATTGTGAGAAGGTTATCGTTCAGTTTCAGGCGGCAAAGGCTGCATTGGATAAAACATATTCTCTTGTATTGAACAATAGCCTGAAGGAGTGTTTGAGCGAGCACGATTCGGAAAACATGGAAAGAATACTGAAACTGATATCCAAGAAATAAGCGGGAAGGTCCCTAAACTTCAAAATGATGAAAAGTGCTATGAAGCGTGTCAACAGTGTTTCAGGATATATTCTGGCGCTGATTCTGTTTCTTCCGTTTACCGCATATGCGGAGGATATTATGAGAATAACTCTTGAGCAGGCGCTGGAAATTGCAGAAAAGAACAACTATGCGTTGAAAGCCGCAAAAGCAAGGGTTGACCAGGCGGAAGCAAGATATGTACAGAGCAGGAAAGCTTTTCTGCCGAAAGTAACGCTTTCCGAGACTTTTGTTGTGACGGATGATCCGGCTTCGGTTTTTACCTACAAGCTTCGGCAGGGAATCATTAACCCTGCAACTGATTTCAACGCAAATGCGTTGAACGATCCTGATGATATCTCGAATTTTCATCTGGGCGTCGAGGTTATGCAGCCGATCTTCAACAGGGATGCTGCTATCGGCAGGTCGGCGGCTTCAGTGTCGAAAAAATCACAGGAGCACATGCTAAGAAGAGCAGGGGAAACTATCGCCCTTGAGGTCAAGAAAGCTTATTACGGGCTTGTGCTCGCCCGGAAAAACCTTGATGCAGTCAACAGTTCCATCCGTGCAATGCAGCGCCATGACCGTGAGGCAGCAAAAGCCTACAGTAAAGGACTGATTACCAGGTCCGACAAATTATCGACTGCTGTGCGTCTTGCAGAACTTTCGGAACAGAAGATGATAATCGAGGATGAGATCCTGTCAGCAAAGGACGGATTGCGGTTCCTCCTTCGTCTCGGTAGTGGTGTGGACGTCGTGCCGGTAAGCGGGTTTGAAACCGCCGGTGTCGTTGTTCCTGCAGATGAGCCTGTCCTGTCTGAAAGCAGAGCTGATCTGAAGGCACTTGAAGCGTACGCGGAAGCAGCTGGTTTCCAGTATGATATGGCAAAGGCAAAAAGGTTGCCGCGTCTGAATGCTTTTTTGCAGAAAAACTGGAATGACGATGATTTTCCCGGTCTTGGAGAAAACAACTGGACCCTGGGGATCAATATGGAATGGACAATCTTTGACGGGTACTCCAACATTGGCCGGGCACAGGAAGCCCGGGCAGGCGAGGTGGAGGCGCGTTACAACGTTGAGGAAGCAAGAGACAAGGGGGTTTATGAAATTCGCAAGGCGTACCGGATGTTGCGTACTGCAAAGTTGAGGATAAGGGTCGCGGAGCAGTCGCTGAAAGAGGCTAAAGTCAGTCTTGATTTTATCGGTGAGCGGTATCGTTCCGGACTGGCTATGACCTTTGAACTGTTGGGCAGGGAGCAGGCATATACCTATGCCCGTATGCGTCTGAACAAAGCCAGATATGACCTTATCATGGCAAGGAGTGAGCTGGATTACTACACCGGCGGATAACCGAACGATCAAAAAGCATATCGGATCATGAAGCATACAGTATTTCTCGCATGTATCGGACTTTTCATTCTGTTCACCGGTTGCGGAGGCAAGAAGACTGAAACGACAAGCGCAGGGGGAGAGCCCAGGGTGATAGAGGTGGAAAATGTCGTAGCGGTTCAAACAGCAACTGGAAGTGACGGGCGTCCTGTTATTCTTGTTCCTTTTTCTGCTCTTTTTATGCGAGGGCAGCTCGAAGGCGTTCAGGTGGTCGGGGATGACGACATCGTTTCTGTCAGGTGGATAAGAACCGGAAACATCTCGGATGGTAACGTTGAGGTGTTAAGCGGTCTGGGAAAAGGTGAAAAAGTGGTTGCACCGTATGTCAGGGAGGCTCAGGAAGGGTTTCAGGTAACAGTCAAGCAGTAAGGGAGGATCGTGTCGATGAGAGAGGGTATTGCAGGAGTGCTTGCGAAGCTGTTCATCAACTCGAAGCTGACACCTTTGCTGATGATCACAGCGCTCCTCGTAGGGGTTTTGGCAACGTTTATGACCCCCCGCGAGGAAGAGCCGCAGATTTCCGTTCCACTGGTAGATCTCTATTTCAGTTATCCCGGTGGAAGTGCCAAAGAAGTTGAGGAGCGGGTAGCAAAGCCCGTGGAGAAATACCTGACAGAAATCGAAGGTGTTGACTATGTCTATTCGACTTCCCAAAAGGATTTTGCGCTGGTTACCGTTCGTTACAATGTAGGGGACGATACCGAAGAGAGTATGGTGAAGCTCTGGGCTACCATTATGAAAAATATGGACAAGATGCCTGCGGGAATGCAGATGCCTCTTGTCAAGAAAGTAACGATTGACGATGTGCCTGCCCTGACCCTGACGTTCTGGAGTGACAGCTACGGTCCATATCAGCTCAGGAGAGTGGCGGGCCAGGTTGCCGACGAACTCAAGAAAATCGAAAATATCGGCGATGTCAACCTTAACGGAGGGCTGAAGCGTCAGCTCAGAATCATACTCGACACACAAAAGCTTGCTCAGTACCGGATTACTCCGCTGCAAATAGCCAGTCAGATCAAGGCATCCAATAGTCAGGTGACGGCGGGAACATTCCAGCAGATGAACAGGGATTTCACGGTCAAAACCGGAAAGTTTCTCAAGACAGCCGAAGATGTGAGAAATGTCGTTGTCGGTATCTATAATTCCGATGCAGTATACCTCAAGGATGTAGCGGCGGTTATCGACGGGCCTGAAGAAGTTGAGAATTACGCGTTTTTCGGTTACGGAGCGGCATCGCATGACGCTGAAAAGCAGGGTGAATATCCGGCTGTAACGCTCACGGTTGCAAAACGGAAAGGAACCGATGCAACAGCTCTTGCAAACAAGGTGCTGGCAAAAGTCGAGTCTTTGAAAGGATCTGTCATTACCTCCGGAATTACCGTGACCGAGACCAGGAACTACGGTGAAACCGCTTCTGAAAAGGTGTTCACCCTTCTTGAGCATCTGATCGGCGCTGTTGTTGCCGTTACCATTGTTGTCGGTCTTTTCCTCGGCTGGCGAGGCGGCTTGGTGGTATTCGCATCCGTGCCGATAACATTTGCGTTGACGCTGCTTGTATACTACCTCTTTGATTATACCCTGAACCGGGTAACGTTGTTTGCCCTGATTTTTGTCACCGGCATCGTCGTGGACGACTCGATTATCATTGCGGAGAACATTCACCGGCATTTTTCCATGCGCAGAATGCCGAAAATGCAGGCAGCTATCGCGGCTATCAACGAGGTAGGAAATCCTACTATTCTTGCAACGTTTACGGTTATAGCTTCCGTCTTGCCGATGGTATTTGTTTCGGGTCTTATGGGGCCGTATATGAGTCCCATGCCGATCGGTGCGTCGCTTGCGATGATCTTTTCGCTTTTCGTTGCGCTTATAGGAACTCCATGGCTCGCGTTCCGCCTCCTCAAGGCCGAAGACGGGCATTCGGAGGAATACGATATCAGAAAGTCAATCTATTACAAGGTATATGACAAGACACTTGCGCCGCTGCTTGAGAGCTGGTGGAAAGCAACCATTGCATTTGTGTTCGTTGGATTGTTGCTGCTGGGTTCTGTCAGCATGATTCCGTTGAAAATGGTTCAGCTTAAAATGCTGCCGTTTGACAACAAGAGCGAGTTCCAGGTTATTGTCGATATGCCGGAAGGCACCACGCTTGAACAGACAGCAAGGGTAAGCAAGGATATCGTATCGTATCTCAGGACAGTGCCGGAAGTCGAAAATTATCAATACTATGTCGGTACGCACGCACCGATCAATTTCAACGGTCTTGTCCGGCACTACTATCTCCGGCAGAGTAACAACATGGCCGATATCCAGGTAAACCTCGTACACAAGGGCGAGCGTAAAGATCAGAGTCACGATATCGCAAAACGGGTCAGGCCGAAAGTACAGGAAATTGCCGCACAATATGGTGCAAACGTCAAAGTTGTGGAAGTTCCGCCAGGTCCGCCGGTGCTCTCGACCATTGTTGCTGAGATT